>CACZXN010000067.1 GCA_902785075.1 uncultured Bacteroidales bacterium
CCATGCTCCTGGACCGCGTCAACAGCTGTTACCAGCGGGACAAGAACCACCCCTCGGTCCTGATCTGGTCGGTGGGCAATGAGTCCTTCGGCGGGAGTGTGATCCGGGATATGGCGGACAGGTTCCGCCGGCTGGATCCCGACCGGCCGGTCCACTACGAGGGTATCTTCCACGACCGCACCTGGCCGCAGACATCGGATATGGAGAGCCAGATGTATCCTTCCGCGGAAGCGATTGAGGAGTTCCTGAAGGAAAACAGGGACAAGCCTTTTATCTGCTGTGAGTACACTCATGCTATGGGCAATTCCTGCGGTGGATTCAAGGAGTATTGGGATATCGTGCGCAAGTATCCTGCTTACCAGGGAGGATATATCTGGGACTTCATCGATCAGGGACTTCGTGGCAAGAGCAAGTTGACAGGTAAGCAGATATGGACCTATGGAGGTGACTATGGACGCTATCCTGCAAGCGATAACAACTTCAATTGTAATGGTGTTATCAATCCCGATCGTGAACCCAATCCACATGGGTATGAGGTGCAGTACTACTACCAGAATATCTGGACGAAACTCGTGGATACGAAGAGCGGAAAGGTAGAAATCTTCAACGAGAACTTCTTCGAGCCTATCAAGAACATCACCCTTTATTACCAGATCAGTGGTTATGATGCTGCTGGCAGTGTTAGTCTTGGGGAAGGAACCATTGATGTGGAAAGACTCAATATCAAGCCTCAGGGTCGTAAGGTGGTAGCGTTGCCCGAGCTGGCAAAAGTGATGAAGCGCAAGGACCTTGCTGGTAAGGAGGTCGTATGTACGGTGAATTATCGACCCACTACCAATTGGACACTTTTGACAACCAGTGATGTTGTGGCTAAGGATCAGTTCGTGCTGACAGACTATCAATATGTTAAAGTTGATGAGCTGAAGGCAGTGGGTGGCAGCCCAGTCACGGTTGAAGACCATTCATCTTACTTGTGGTTTAAGGCAGGCGATGTCGATGTGCTGTTCAACAAGCGTAATGGTTATATCTCAAGTATCGACTTCAAGGGGCAGCCTATGATGCAGGAGGGTTTTGAACTGCGTCCTGACTTCTGGCGTGCTCCTACTGATAACGATCATGGTGCAGGTATGCAGCGTAGCTTGCGTACTTGGCGTAACCCGAGTTTTCGCATGAGTTCGTTCAAGCACGACCTTGAGGGCAGCAACTATGTCATCACGGCTGAATACACAGTGGGTGTCAGCCAGCAGCAACAGCGTCAGCGTGGACCGTTCGGACAGCAGCAACAGCAACAACCCCAGCAACAGCAGCAGGTTGCACAGCCTAAACTCGTGTTGACATACGTCATTACACCTGCTGGTAAGATCATCGTCACAGAATCGATGACGGTAGGGGAGGATGGTAACAAATTCCCACAGATGATGCGATTCGGAATGCAGCTTGAGGTTCCTGGCAAGTACGATCAGATTAGTTTCTATGGTAAGGGACCGCATGAGAACTATTGTGACCGCAACGGTGGTGCTATGCTTGATACGTACGACCAGACAGTTGCAAGTCAGTATTGGGGTTATGTGCGTCCACAAGAATCAGGTACCAAGACCTGTGTGCGCTATTGGGATATGTACGACAAGACAACAAGTCATACTGGACTCCGCTTCGAGGGTACAGAACCGATGGAATGCTGTGCTGTTCCATATACCTATGATGACCTCGACCCAAGTGAGAACAAGGCTCAGTGGCATAGTGGTGACTTGACTCCACGTCCTTTCACCTGTGTACATATCGCACAGCGACAGATGGGACTCGGATGTGTCAACTCATGGGGCGCATGGCCTCGTCAGGAGTACCAGATGCCTTGTAAGGATCGTACCTTCACCTTTGTCATCACTCCTCGGCAAAAGTAATCTCTTGTCATCGAATAACGAATTGACAGAGGTTGCATTCGCGTAATCAGTCCGACCCTCTTGTAATGGACAAGAGTGTGATGGAAATCCGAAATGTCTGTGTGATTTGAGTGTGTATATTTCCGCTCAAATCGCACAGACTTTTTTGCTGTAAAGGTGTGGCGATATTTGTACTATCTCTAATTTGTACATAATTCAAGGTCTTTTGCACAATCTTCCTCATTTGATGCTCTAAAAATCGATGTTGAATAGAAAAACTATCAGTTTTTTATGTTTTTTTTGTGAATATTGCACTTTGTTTGAAAATAAATCCTTATCTTTGCAGACAAATCCTCTTTTTTGGTGTTAACCAAAGAGAGAAACGATGAAGATAGATGTGTATGAACAATGTTGGCCACGAGAATGGTGCGGCAGCGGAGGGCGCTGGCGACGCCGTAGGCGTGTCTTCTCGCCACTGGTTTGTGGCGTTTGTAGGACATAATGCAGAGAAATCTTGTCGCGACCAACTCGTAAAAGCAGGGTATGAGGCATTTGTCGCTTCCCAACAGGAAGTGCATTATTGGCGCAATGGAAAGCGTAAGTTGATTGAGAAGGTCATCATCACCAATTATGTGTTTGTACATGTCACAGAGGCAGAGCGCCGGTTGATTGTTAATTTCCCATACATCAAGTCATTCATGGTCAATAAGTCGGGTAAACCAAAAGAGAATGGTTCCCGTCCCTTGGCTGAGGTGCCTGATAGCCAGATTGAAATGCTCAAATACATGCTCCATCGGGCAGAATATCCTGTTCAGTTCCTTTCAACTTTCGCAAAGGGTGATAAAGTCAAGGTGATACGTGGTAGCATGGCAGGAGTTGAAGGCAATGTGGTCGAGATGAAAGATGCCACCGATAAATACATCGGTATCAATATCGGATTTCTCGGTTGTGCCATCGTCCGCATCTCCCCCGAAGACGTGGTGAAGGTGGTTGACAGTTGATAGTTACTGTTTAGTTTGACCACGGATCACACAGATTATCGATCCTTAAAACACCCTAAAATATCGAAATGTCCCTAAAATTGTTCTTACAAATGATAATCATGATAAGATTGCTTTGTTTGAACAAAGGTTTTATTTTGTTGGAAGAACTTCTGAAAACTCGTTTTCAAGATTCTTCTTATAAATGAAACTAATCTCGCCTTTTTCGGATATTTTCGGGATTAAAAGAGAAATTAATGGTTCAATTAACGGTAATTAATGTTCCATAACTCTCAACTTTCAACTCTCAACTCTCATCTTTCAACCCTCCTGGCTGTTGGACTCGTTGCACTCGTGGTATTCCAGTCCTGTCAAAAGGCATCGCTGAGTGAGAACGACTCCTCTGACAGCGACCCTGTTACTGATGCAAACCTTGTGGTCGTTGTTACCAATAAAGGACTGACATCCACCCGACTCAACTTCGCCATATACGACTTAGGCGGCACACGCCAGAAGCAGGTCAACCAGCAGTCGAGTGCTGCCGATTTCGGATCGGCAGTTTTCCAGCTCCCGCCTGATACTTACCACCTCCTGGTACTCGCTCATAGCAGTGACGGCAACCCCACGATGACCAATCCTGCGAAGATTCAGTTCAAGAACAATCAGGGGTTTACCGACACCTTCATACATTATGATACCATCACCATAGGCGATGAGACAAAGACACTCCGTGTGTCACTCGACCGTATCGTGTCGATGTGTCGGTTTGTCATCAACGACTCCATTCCCGATGATATCTCCCAGATAAAGTTCTATTACACAGGGGGCAGTGGTGCCTTCGATGCTGCTACGGGGTTGGGAAGTGTCAACAGCAAGCAGGAGATGAAGTTTGGAGTGACACCTGGTCATACATGGACAGCGTTCGATCTTTATACCTTCCTCCATCAGCAGAAGGGAACCATTCATCTCACGGTGACTGCCCTTGATGATTCTGGCAGCGAACATAGTAAACGTGAGTTCGATGTCCCCATGCAGCAAAACCAAATCACTTGGTTCACAGGCCCTTTCTTCCACTCCCAATCAAGAGCAGACAAATGGACCATCATCCCAAAGGCAGATATCGATAACACATGGCTCTACGAATCCTATTACCGGTATTAACCCATCCGATTAGGTTCAAGGTTCAAGGTTCAAAGTTCAAAGGCGCCTTAGACCGAGTCCCTTAGACTCTGAAACTCTTAGTTTGACCACGGATTTCACAGATCTACACAGATAAAGATAGGTATTTTATATTGATGATAAGTTGAGATTATTTTGAGGTACTTCTGAAAGTGTACTTTCAAGATACCTCCAAAGAATATCAACCTTTGTTTATAACAAAGCAATCTTGCAAAGATTGTCATCAAGATATAATAAACATCCGTACAATCCGTACAATCCGTGTTCTAATAAAAGAAATTCAATCCGTGTTCTAATAAAAGAAATTCAATCCGTGTTCAAAAAAGAATTATCTGTGCTTTTCGCATATTTCGTCTTTTTCGGATATTTTCGGGATTATAAACAAAATAAAAAATAACTAAAATAAAATTACAACAATGAAGAAAATCGAAGTTTTGTTGATTGCAACCCTAAGCCTTTGCATGCTAGCCAGTTGCAGTCAAGATGCACAAGAAGAACAAGATGACCCTATTTTAGTACCAGTGACCGTACACGTTAATGACTTTTCAATCACTCAAGATAATATCCCAACCAACCGTGCGGCTGCAATCGAGAGCGTTACAAGCGTGAAAGCCATCACACTGGCCTTCTTTGCGAGCGATGGTTCCCAAGCATATAAGCATACACAGTTTAAGAACGACGCTAGTACTTTCACCACTTACGGTGAGTTCTCCACCTCTCTTCCTTATGGTAGTTACACGATGGTAGTGCTGGGATATGGCCAAGGATCTGCAGCTCAGGAAATCACGCTGACCGGTCCTACGGCAGCTACATTCGGTGAGGGTCGTGTACGCGATACCTTCTCTGCAACACAGGCAGTGGATATCACTAACAGCAATGCGGTAGAACTGTCTGCTACCCTCGACCGTATCGTCTCTGCTTTGGCAGTACGTTCTACCGATAACCGCCCTGCAGAGGTCGCCAGCATGCGGTTCACATTCTCCAAAGGTGGTAAGAGCTTTAACCCAACTTCAGGTCTTGCGACTGAGAATGCCGGTTTCGTTGGTTTAATGGAATACACAACCGCAGCAGGTACTACTACCAATACGGGTACTTATCTCTTCCTTGCCACTGACGAGCAGACCATGAATGTCACCATCGAGACCTTGAATGCTGATGGCGCTGTCTTGTTTTCCAAGACAGTTAACAACGTCCCCTTCAAGCGTGACCGTCAGACGATACTGACCGGTCCGCTGTACAGCAATTCTGGTGTGTCTGTCGGTTCCTTTATGGTAAATAATGAGTGGATCACTGCTTACAACATGGACCTGTAGTCCTGGCTTCGGAGATTGGAGGTCGCTCCTTATTATTTTACGATTCGAATTTAATTGACAAATATATTTTTTATGAGAAAAATTATTTTGATGATGTCTATGCTATGTTTTTGCACCATAGCATTTTCTCAGGGAATGTCTGACCAGCAGGTTCTGCAGTTCATCGGAGCTGAATACAAGGCAGGAACCAGCGAGGCTCAGATTGTTACCAAGCTCATGCAGAAAGGCGTGAAGATCGACCAGATCCGTCGTCTTCGCAACCAGTACGACAAACAGATCAGCAGTGCAGGAAAGAGTGCTGCTGCTGATGGTGCCGTCCGTATGGCTACCGACCGCATGACGGGTAACAGCGATCAGGCATCTGCTCAGGAGTTGAGCACTGCCAGAGTTGGTACTACCGGTGAGGTATATGCCAATGCAGCTGATGAGGTGCAGGCGGCAGAACATGACGTACAGGCCACTCAGGGTACAGCACCTGATGCCAAAGGCAAGAAGGTGTTTGGTCGCGATATTTTTGCACAGGCCAATCCAAGTTTCCAGCCTAATGCCAATATGCCAATACCCGATACCTATGTGTTGGGACCTGGCGATCAGGTGGTCGTAGATATATATGGTGCATCACAGCAGACGCTGGTACACACGATATCACCTGAGGGAACCATCACGGTCTCTGGCTATGGACCTATCTATTTGAGCGGACTGACGGTCGTTGGTGCGCAGAGTAAATTACGTAGCACCTTAGGTTCTCGTTATCAGACCAGTAACCTCCAGATGAAGGTGGGGAATACCCGCACCATTCAGGTCAACGTGATGGGTGAGGTTCGTGCACCTGGTACTTATCATCTCTCTGCCTTTGCCAATGTGTTCTATGCACTCTACCGTGCAGGTGGTACGAGCAGTTTGGGTACACTCCGTAATATTCAGGTCTTCCGTAACGGCCGTTTGATTACGGTGGTTGACCTCTACGACTATATCCTCAACGGACGTTTGGCAGGAAATATCAACCTGCGCGACAACGATGTGATTCAGGTTCCTACCTATGAGTGCCTGGTTGGTATCACGGGTAACGTGAAGCGTCCGATGTTCTATGAGATGCGTAAGGACGAGTCTGTCTCTACATTGGTGAATTATGCTGGTGGTTTCACGGGCGATGCACATACCAAGTCCGTTCGTTTGGTACGTCAGACAGGCGACCGCTATAAGGTGTTCAATGTGGGCGAGTTTGAAATGTCTGAATTCAAGGTCGAGGATGGTGATGCCATCACGGTCGATGGCATGATCAACCGCTACGAGAATATGGTGGAGATCAAGGGTGCTGTGTTCCGTCCCGGACAGTTCCAGCTAGGTAGCAAGGTTATCAGTGTACGTACCCTCATCGAAGCTGCTGACGGACTCACCGAGGATGCTTATCCCGAGCATGCCGTCATTCATCGTCTGAAGGCAGACCGCTCATTAGAGGTTGTCCCTGTGAACGTGAAAGGCATCCTGGATGGCAGCGAAGCAGATATACCGTTGAAGAACGAAGACGTGCTCTTCATCATGACACAGGAAGACCTCCGTCAGGAGCGTACCTTCACTATCACCGGTCAGGTCATGAGTCCTGGTACTTACGAATATGCTGACAACACCACTATCGAGGACCTGATTGTCATGGCGGGTGGTCTCCGTGATCAGGCTTCGCTCATGCGTGTCGAGGTCAGCCGTGTCCTTCGTGACCCATTTGCCACGAAGAAGAGCGACCAGTATGGCAAGAAGTTCCATTTCGACCTGAAAAATGGACTGGTCATCGACAGCGAGCGTAAGTTCTTGCTCGAACCCTACGACCATGTGACCATCTACAGCAGTCCTGTCTATAACCAGACGCGTCTGGTCACTGTGACTGGTGAAGTAGAGTGGGAAGGTACGGTAGCGATGGAACAGAAACAGACCCATTTGAGCGATATCATCGAGATGGCTGGTGGACTCACTCCTTATGCGTATCTGAGAGGTGCTACCTTGTTACGCCGCATGAACGAGGAGGAACGTCGTCGCATGAGTGCAACGATGCAGGCTGTACGTGATATCTTGACAGAGAAGGGTGATTCTATCTCTTATCGTAAACTCGATTTGGACAACAACTATCCAGTTTATATCGATTTGGAAAAGGCGGTCAACAAACCCGGTTGTGAGGCAGATATCCTGATGCGCGAAGGCGATCAGATATTCATACCAGAGTACAATCCGGTTGTCAAAGTCTCTGGCGATGTCATGTTCCCCAACACGGTCTTCTATGAGTCAGGAAAGAGCTATAAGTATTATGTAAACGAAGCTGGTGGATTCGGACAACGTGCCAAGAAGTCCAAGACGTTTATCGTTTACCAGAACGGTAAGGCATCGCTGGTGAAGAAAGGTGCGAAGCCCGAACCTGGCTGCGAAATCGTGGTGGTCAGCAAGAAAAAGAAGCAACCATGGCAAGTTCAAGATGTGGTGGGTGCCCTTGGTGGCTTGACCAGTCTGGCATCTATGGTGACAGCGATTGCTTACATGACAAAATAGGAAGTACGAATCTTTAATACTATTATTATGTCAAAAGAAAATATCAATATAGAACAGCTGGAAGACGAAGGCGCTCGCATCGACTACAAGAAGATGCTGTTGGACCTGCTGAAGCATAAGAAGCTCTATTACATCGTCTTACCTATTGCCTTTGTTGTGGCTGCCGTTTATGCCTTGAGTCTTCCCAATTACTATAGTTGCGAGGTGATGCTCAGTCCGGAAATAAACAGCAGTACTTCCGGCAAGTCTAGCCTGATGAGTTTGGCGAGCAGCTTCGGAGTGAACCTTGGTCAAGGTGCAGCAGGAATGGGTACAGAGGCACTGTTCCCAAGCCTCTATCCCGATTTGGTCAACTCTACCGACTTCAAGACATCCCTCTTCCCCGTTCCAGTCACCATCGAAGGTGACAAGGAGAAGGGTGAGATCGACCGCACCATGAGTTATTACGACTATCTCAAGGATGAACAGAAGATTCCTTGGTGGTCCAAGGCCATCGGTGGAACCATGAAATTCATTAGTGGGCTCTTTAAAGAAGAAAAGGAGGAAAAAGAGGCTTCACTTGATCCCTTCCGTCTCACGAAGGAACAGGCAAATATTGCAAAAGCTATAGATAATAATGTGGTATGCGATGTTGATAAGAAGACCATGGTCATCTCCATCAAAGTGACCGATCAGAACCCAGTTATCTGTGCCACGATGGCAGATACCGTGAAGACTCGTCTTCAAGACTTCATCACAGCCTATCGTACCTCCAAGGTACGAGTCGATATGGAGTACTACAAGAAACTCAGTGCAGAGGCAAAGGAACGCTACGAGAAAGCTCGCCAGCGTTATTCCGAGTTCATGGATGCGAACCATGACATCATCCTCTACACCGTTCGTCAGCGTCAGACCGACTTAGAGAACGACCTTCAGCTCCAGTACAATGCCTATACCCAGGTAGCTGCCCAGCTCATGGCAGCAGAGGCAAAGGTACAGGAAGAAACCCCTGCCTTCACCACACTCCAGAGTGCCACGGTTCCAGTGAAGAAAGACGGCCCATCCCGTGCCAAGATCTGCCTCATCTTCCTCTTCCTTGCCTTCCTTGGCACCACCGCCTGGATCCTCTACAAAGAAGGTCATCTCAAATCCCTTCTCGGCATGGCCTAACCCGCCCGTGTGCCCAGCGGTTCTCCTGCTGATTTCCCCGCCCCCGTGCCCAGCGGTTCTCCCGCTGATTTCCCCGCCCCCGTGCTCACGGTTCTCCCGCTGATTTCCCCGCCCCGTGCCCAGCGGTTCTCCCGCTGATTTCCCCGCCCCCGTGCTCAGCGGTTCCCCCGCTGATTTCCCCGCCCCCGTGCGCGAGGGCCAGTACGCACCAAGTAAAAAAGATTTCATCAGCAAGATGAACATTGCTCTGAAGGAAGCTGGCGAAGTGATGGAGCAGCGAGAGCAGAGTGAAGCTTGCTTCGACTTTGCCGAGTCGCGACAGAACTCGACGAAGTCAAACAGACTACTGGCTAGAAGTAATACACTCTGCTGGCTATTTTACGGATGAAGAATACGCATCACTTGATGCAGACAACAAAGAATTACTGAGGATGCTTGCAGCGATAGTGAAAACGTCTAAAGAAAAATAACTTTTCACTTTTCACTTTTCACTTTCAACTATCCTTTCACCTTTCACCTTTCACCTCTCACCTTTCACCTCTCGCCCCTTGACTCTTGACCCTCGACTCTAGACTCTAGACCCTCGACCCTTGACTCCAGCCTCTCGACTAACGTGAAAGTATTATGCATCATAAACACATGAACAAGAAATACAAAACACCAGAGGAGCCCACTACAATGGTGGAAGAACCAACGATGTCATACAACGAAAGCGTAAGCCACGTTTCTCCTGCAACAAGCATGTCAACTCGTGAGAAGTTGAAGATGAATACGATGTCTGTTGACGAGTACTTCGATGAACTCATTGACCAAGTACGTCATGACTATGCAGCAATATGAAGTACGCATCATCCTTCATCCTTCAGCCCTCGTTTTAGAGCCTTTCTTGATGAGATGCTTTCTGAGGAAGGGGCTGTACGATATGCTAATAATATGAGAGCCGAGATAAAAATGCTCTCACTATATGCTCCACTTTATCGCAGAACATCATCCAAGACATTCCAAATGATTCACCCTGAAGCTCGTCATATGGTGTCACATAACAAACGTTGGGATTATGTTTTTCACATTGAAGACGAATTTGTAATTGTGGATCGTATCATACCAGCCAATATGAATAAAGGATAAATTACGGTCATCGTGCTCAGCACGCTTCGCTAGTCGAAGAACCTGTCCCCTGACATTTCCCTGACATTTAGACAGGTGCTACCAGTAGCACAGCCTTTCAGTAGTTGGCAGACGAGATAAAACAAAGCATCATCAAACAGCTCAAGGACAGCGGAGCCTCCCACCGACAGCTGGAGCGGCTCACAGGAGTAGGACGAGGACTAATTCAAAAACTGTAAAAGAAGAAAAAGCAAGGTGAGGGAATAACTTCCCCGATGTCAGGAACCTGTCCCCTGACATCTGCACGGCTTTCCAAAGCCGATTCAAACTGCAAAGAGGCTTTCAGCCACATTTCGATTCTTGAAAATAGGTATCAGCCACTTCTCGAAGAGGCTGGATTACAAAACTTCGACGAAGTTAACAAATATGCATAAAATACATTTCTTCTTAAAATGTACTGACAAAATGGCATGTAAGTCCATATATACATAGAATTTGTAATTTAATAAAAAAAAGACGATATGAAATTACCCCGATTATTAGAGAAGAATCCTCTTATTGATAGCATCATAGAGGTAAGGTTTGATACCAACATTGTAAGTAGTGCTGTGTTTGGTGTCATTTATAATCGTATTCGTGAAGATTATCCTGGCGAGGTAATAAATTTGCCCATATCGCAACTTCCCGAAGGAATTCGCATGAATGATCCTAATCTGAAGTACAAGCCTCTCTATCGTATTGTGGGAGAAAAAACAGTTATACAGATAGGTTCAGATGTTATTAATTTGAGTTCTAAGATGCCATATATCGGTTGGGCTGAATTCTCTCGTATAGCCATAAAAGTATTAAAAAAGGCGTTTGAAAGTAGTGCAATAGGCCGCATTTCCCGTCTTGGACATCGTTATATTAATTTCATTGATCATGATGTGACTACTGAACTTGCTATGTCATTTAACTTGGATAAAGTTAATCCTGCAGATCTTAGGAGCCTTAATATACGAACTACAATTTCCAATGGCGACTTTATAAATAGTCTGACTTTTGCTAACGATGGACAATATCAGGGTCGTACAGGTAGTTTGATTGATATTGACACATCTCGAGAATACTCTGATGATTATTTCAAAGGTAATATAGAGGATGAACTTTCTAAAGCTCATATGAGTGAGAAAGAATTATTCTTCTCATTACTTAAAGAACCCTTACTAGAATCACTAAAACCTGTTTATGATGAATAGAACAAACACGTATAGCTTTCTTATTACCTCCCTACTAGCTGGCTTCTCTCAGACGGCTTTGGGTAACCTTCATGATGATGTGCAGTTGTGCGATGATTTGTCTTCATTATCGAGTAGTCTTGATTACAAAGGCAAATTGGATTCCCTAATCGACTATTCATACAATACTTACCCAGAATCAAATAACAGCTTAAGTTTTACTGATGCTGTGAGCTTTGATGAAATAATGAAGTTTGCAAAGACACTGCTTGAAGATATGACAGGTGTTGATCCTGAAATTCAGCAAATAGTAGACGAACATTTTTGGGAAATGTTATGATGCCACTCGACGATATACGAGTATATCTCCCTAAATATTTATCAGAAGAAAGTTACGAACAGCTCATAGCTCAACTTCGTGATTTCCCTGAAAATATTGATAAGCGGTTTTACACATCGAGCCTTGAGCCTACTATTATCTATCAAGGCGATGGGTTGCGAGATATGCCGATTGTGAATGTTGAGGATTTAAGTTTGGGTGTAAAGCCTCGTCCTTGCATGATAATTTCTAATACATGTGATATGGATTTGGCAAACAAACGATTGTTTCCATCAACTATATTATATGCACCAATCCTCGAGTTGAGTAAATACATTGAGGTACTAAAGGCTTATGGTGCTTCAAATGAAAAGATTCAGAATCATCTTGCTCAAATTCGTGCACAGAAAGTATCAAGTGTGTTTTACTTGCCTTCTGTTGGAGATTTGGGCGAGTCAATTGTATATTTAGATAGGATACTTCATGTAAGTCAGAAATATGTCAATCGTCAAACATTGCAATCTCGCAGAGTATTCTCTCTGAGTGACTATGGCTTTTATTTATTTGTTTTCAAATTGTCTGTGCACCTCACTCGGATACGTGAAGGAGTGGACAGAGGAGCATAATCTCCCATGTAGATTTGCTGTGGGCAGGGGAGGTGCGAAGGAATATGGAAATGGGGAATCTGAGATTGATAAAGAAATAGAGAACTAGGGACTAGGGACTAGGAAGAGAACTGTCAACCTTCAATTTTCAATTTGAATAAAAGGGGACAAGCTCCAAGAGGGAGGGGAAGTTATTGATTAATTCTTCAAATACTTCAATTCTGGATAGATAGGAGCAGAAACAAGAAAATCAAGGTAGTAACAGAACAAAATGAGTGTGAATTTCAGTTAATCCCGGCCGGATTAACCGAAACTTGGAACTTCTTGAGCGGGGGTCTTGGGTTCGAGCCCCAAGCGGGTCACACAATTATGTCACACAGATAACACAGAAAGGATATTTGAACATCTAAAAACGCGAAAATAACGAAAGTAATATTGACCACAGATTTCACAGATTTACACAGATTATTGATCCCTAAAACACCCTAAAAACCCGAAAATGCCCGAAAAAAACAGGTAGATTCTTACTGATGATGAGTTGTTATTATTGAGAATCACTCTGAAAGTTCACTTTCAAGATGATTCAAAACAATATCAACCCTTGTTTTCTAACAAAGCAATCTTAGCCAAGATTGTCATCAGTAAGAATGATTTTAGGGAATTTCGGTATTTTAGCATTCTTTCGCAATAAAATTTATCCGTTTAATCCGAGCCATCCGTGTTCACTAAGAAATAAATTATAAAAGAACAATCATATATATATCAGTTATGATAACGACAGTATCTCCCAAATCACAAAACATCTCTACGGTAGATGCACTTTGGGTGCTTATACAGAGTCAGACGAAAGCTGTTCGCAAGGCGTTAACAGAAAGGTTGCTTGCAGAACGGTCTCAGACCAAGGCAAAGGCACAACAACAGATGGTAAAAGAAAGCCTCACAAGAGCGTTTGATGAACTCCATTCTGGAAAGGCTCAGCGAGATGCGCGTAAACTCTTTGCCAAATAGCAAATCATGAAGGTTACGTTCGACTATCTTCCAGAGTTTGAGCGTGGTGCTAAGGCATTGCGTAAGAAATATGCCTCGTTTGAGCGCGATTACGAAACGTTTCTTGATGAGTTAGAGAAAAATCCGTTTTCTGGAGAGCCTTTAGGAAAGCATACTTACAAGAACCGCATGGCTATCTCCTCGAAAGGAAAGGGTAAAAGTGGAGGTGCTCGTGTTATTACCTATAATGTGAAGCAATTGGTTGGTGACGAGGTGCTTATAACGCTGATGACCATTTACGACAAGTCTGATATTGACAATGTTTCTGATGCCTACCTGCGTAGTCTTGTCGATGAGATAGAAGGAAACAAGTAGAAGTAATAGGGGAATTAAAAACCGCTTTTCAATGTTTTTCTTTTGTTCTGGTTTAAATTCCATTGGAATTGATGAGGTGGATGTGGGCTTTTATCCGGAAGCTCGCTTACGAGGAAAAGCAGACAGCTACAGCATCAGAGACGAAGTCTCGACCAGAGCAAAAGTGTTTTGGAGGTTTTAGTTAAAGCTAATCCGTTCAATCCGTGTCATCCGTGTTCGTAAAAGATAATTCTGAAATTCTTAAAGCATGAGCGAGATTGGAGATATAATTCAAACGAAGTGTATGGCTTTTGCTGATAGAGTGATCAAGTTAAATGATTATCTCTTGAAGCAAGCAGCGAATGCTAAACCCACCTACAAGACGGTGAATGGCAAACGCATTGCAGAGAAACCTGTACCAGTTTATCTCCAATCTGTTGCAAACCTCTGTAACCAGTTGCTTCGTTCGGGAACGAGTATCGGTGCCAACAATGCAGAAGCGACCAATGCCATCAGCAAGGCTGATTTTAAAAGCAAGAGCTTCATAGCATTGAAAGAAGCAAGAGAATCCTTGTACTGGATTGACCTCTTACATCGCAATGGTTACCTTGATGATAAACAATACGCTTCACTTTACGGTGATTGCGAAGAATTAGTAAAGATATTAGTAACAAGATGCAAGAAGATAAACGATGAGTCGGATGATAAAGAATAAGAAAATAGAGACTTGGAAGTTCGAGGAAACTCTTCCTTCTTCCCTCTACCATCTTACATCGAAGCACTCTTCCATCTTCCCTCTTCCTTCTTCCTTCTTAACGAAGAATTAGTAAAGATATTAGTAACAAGATGCAAGAAGATAAACGAAGAAACATTAGGTAAAGAAGTTGAAAAGGAG
>CACZXN010000068.1 GCA_902785075.1 uncultured Bacteroidales bacterium
GGGAGCTGTGGGTGGGATAGCGAAATAAGCTGCTCCCCTAAGATAGGGGAGCTGTCACAGAGTGACTGAGGAGTATGACAACAATAGTCAATGGTCAATCGTCAATAGTCAATGTTCAATGTTCAATCGTCAATAAATTAAAAAATGTATGGAAGAAGGAAAGAAGAAAGTGATCGTGGAAGTTATCCGCTTCATCATTACAGTATTGGGAGCCTTGCTAGGCACATCTGCGCTACAGGCATGTGGCTTGCTCTAATGGTCTGGGACCTGTAATAGACAGACAGACCCCCTCTAACTCCCCCTTTAGGGGGAGGAAGAGGTTAGAGGTTAGAGGGTTGTCATACGCCCCCGCCCTAAAGGGCACCCCCTCTATCTTAGAGGGGGAGCTGTGGGTGGGATAGCGAAATAAGCTGCTCCCTTAGAGGGGGAGCTGTGGGTGGGATAGCGAAATAAGCTGCTCCCCTAAGATAGGGGAGCTGTCACAGAGTGACTGAGGAGTATGACAACAATGGTCAATCGTCAATCGTCAAATCGTAATAAATAGGTCCTATCCTAAATTATTTCGCCCCTACAGGGCGATGGGTGGGTGTTTAAACCGAAATAGGGCTTCCGCCCTATCCTGTTTTATATCGCCCCGTTGGGGCTATGAGGTTCAAGAACCCCGTAGGGGTGACATAACAAAGGATAGGGTGTCAAACCCTATCATCATATTGTATTATTTCGCCCCTACAGGGCTCTTTTTTCGTATTTTATTATTCTACTTTCGAAAATAATTCGTAATTTTGCAATCTAAACGATAAGTGCATGAATTTCCTTGAAGAGAAAATACAGGCTGACGGGGTTATCAAACCTGGCAACATTCTGAAAGTTGACGGGTTCCTGAATCATCAAATCGACATTGGTATCATGCGGCAGATTGCGGACGAGATAAAGCAAAGGTTCTGTGGCGTGAAGGTGGACAGGATTCTCACTATCGAGGCAAGCGGTATTGCTATTGCGACGCTGGTGGGCGACCTTTACCATGTGCCTGTGGTGTTTGCCAAGAAGAGTGTTACGGCTAACAGCACGGATGAGAAGTATGTGGCAAAGGCGTATTCGTTCACCCATAAGAGCGAGAACCAGGTGCTTGTGTCGAAACCTTATATCAAGGCTGGTGAAAATGTGCTCATCGTGGATGATTTCTTGGCTGAAGGTGAGGCGGCTCATGCCTTGATTGACATCGTTCGTCAGGCGGGTGGTAAGGTGGCCGGCATTGCTGTCTGCATCGAAAAGGGTCAGCAGAATGGTGGCAAAATGCTGCGCGAAGAGGGTTACCGGCTGGAGTCGATTGCCATCGTTGATTCGATGGACTGGGAATCGCAAACGATTAGGTTTAGGGCGAAGAACTAAGTGAATGGAATTATTGACAAAAATAGAAAAATGGTATTATGAAAAAGAAACTATGGTTTTTTGCTGTTGTGCTGATAAGCATGGCAACATTGACGGCTCGAGCAGCTATTGAGACGACGCGCGTCATTCAGGAGAAAGACACGATATGGGGCTTCGGCGTTGAGGGCATCAACCTCTATAGCCGACCGATGCACCGTATCGACATAGCCTATGACACGAAGGATCCGGAGGGAAATGCTTGCAGAATGAGCGGAGTAATCATCATTCCGAAGGATGTGTATGACGGTGAGCAGAAGTGCGACGGTACGATACTGATGCACCACTATACGCAGTTGGCTAAGAAGGACGCTCCTTCGCATGGATATAACACGGGCGAGGATATGGTTTTGGCTAATCCGCTGAGTCCTAACTACATCATGGTGTTGCCCGACTTCTATGGGTTCGGCATCACGGAGGATAAAGAACAGTGGTATTGCTATGGTACCGCCAATGCTCACGCAGCGCTCGACTGTCTGCTTGCAGCACTGGATTTGTTAGAGGATCGTGCCATCGATCGTGGCAAGTTCATGATAAACGCCGGATATTCGTCGGGCGGATATGATGCCATCGCTACCCAGAAGGTGCGCGACATGGAGTATAAGGACAAGATAAGCTTTGACCGCACCGTGGTGGGCGGACTGCCATTCGACTTACAGGATGCCTACAGCGAATATGTAAAGAACAAAGATTATCCTTGGCGCTTGTTCGGACTGCTGATGATTATGGATAGCTATAACAACCATGCAAACCTCGGTTTTACACCCGAACAGATGCTCAAGCCACCATTCGACGAGAAACTCGAGGAGTGGATTCACAGCGGTAAATATACCACTGCTGACATCATGGTGGAATTGCAGGGCAAGAAACTTGAGGACGTCTTGCAGGAACCCTTCATGAAGCGTAGTACACCTGAGTATAAGGCTATAAACAAGGCTTTAGCCAAATGTGCACTTGCAAACGACTGGGAGCCAGACCCCACACAGAAGTATAGCGTGTTCCATATCTACAAGGACGTTGTGGTGCCTGTCGCAGCAGATCGTGCATTGCTCAATTTCCTGGCAAACTACGAGTATGAAGACGGACGGACAAACCCATTCAAGAAGACCATCATTCCGGAACTGTCACACTTGTCAACAAACTTCTTCCTGCCTTTGAAGGATCACTCGCTGGTGAGCGGCATCATGTACTACATAGGATTGGCTGCCACCCTGACAGCGCTACCTGTGCTTTACTACGACGACGAGTTGAACACACACTATGCTGACTTCGTTCAGGGACTTACTCCGCTAGAACTCGTGAAGACGTTGGACAAGAAGTATAACCTGAAGGCCATGGTGAAGGAAAAGATGGAAAGCGGTGATGGCAGTTCTGATTTATTCAGTATCCTCGCAAAAATAACACAGACAGCAAACGGATATCTGGAGCCTTACGATATGGAGTTCGGCGATTTGTTGTTGATAGCTGAAGACTGCGGATTGTCAATGGAGGAGATACTTAATATCTACACCTATCTGACAACCCCCGACGAACCTGAGAGCAGCTCGAACAGGGCGGGAAAGACCACAGACGGCGAACCACAACTGACGCCGTTCCTGGCCGACTACTATTTCAACTATCTTAATAACTGGTACAATAATGCGAAGTAAGCTATGAAACGATATACATTAAATACGAAAAGTCTGATGGTGGCTGTAGCACTCACGATGGCTACCACAGCAATGGCACAGCAGACAGACAACACCTTCAAGGTGATGACGCTCAACGTGGACGGACTGCCTGCAAAGATTCTGATGATTGACGTGAATGCTGACGGACCTGCTTCGGCTGGTAGTGAACTGATCAGCGAGTATGTGGCAGCAAAGAACTGCGACATCGTAGCAATGCAAGAGGACTTCAACTACCGTTGGGAGATATGGTCACGACTGTTTGCCGGATACAACCACGACGAGTGGGCAGGCGGTGTGTTGACCGAGGAATGCAAGGTGGACTATGCTCACCTGCACAGAAATAAGTTCCTGACCGACGGACTGAACATGTCATGGAAGAAGGAATGCAAGTCAACAGCCTACGAGCGTGTGGCATGGGAGAAGGCATTCGGAAAGTTCAGCCATGCATTCGACGATATGATTACCAAGGGCTTCCGTCGTCATGACATGACCCTGGCAAACGGCGTAGAAGTGGTGGTGTATAACATGCACATGGATGCTTCGAACGACCGCGACGAAAATCTTAATAACGACGTCAAGGACCGTGAGGCACGCCTGTCGCAGTGGATACAGTTGCGCGACTATATCATGAGCAACATAGACAACCGACCAATCATCGTCATGGGCGACCTGAACACCCTCTACCACCGCGATGATGCGAAGAGTGTCTTCATCGACTATATCAACGAATCAGGAAAGGCTACCGCAAGCGACGCATGGGTGGAGCTGACACAAGGAGGCAACTACCCTGCCTTTGGACAGACAGAGACGAAGGACGAAATGCTCGACAAAGTCATATACATAAACCCCAAGGACACTGAGACACCCTTAGTACCTACGAAGGCGGAAGTGGACAAGACTGGTTACATGAATGAAGGAAAACCGCTGGGCGACCACTATCCACTTATGGTGACCTTCGAAGCTTCGTCAAAAATTGCGACAGCTATCAACGACGTGGCTCAGGACGGACAGCAGAACAGCGATGCTCCTGCATACACCATCCAGGGCACAACAGCTACGTCAAACCAGAAGGGCATCATCATCAAGGAAGGACGGAAATATTATAAATAATCGTACAGAAAACAACAGACGATACGTGAAGGGTTAGAGATGAGAAAGGTGGAAAACAAAACAAAGATGAAGAACAGAAGAGTATTATTTGCATGCTTGACTTTAATTGTTTGCACAGCATGCAATCAGGGAGGAAAGACTGTAGCTGACACAGCATCGGACATGGATAGTCTGGTCAGTCCTAAGTACGCTACGGGTTATCAGGTGAAGGACAGTGCTGGTGTGCGCTTGGTGGATGTAGGTACAGATTACCATTTCGCACTCGTGGGAGCAGACAACATAGAGGTTCCGAATGGTTACACGAAGGTGAAGGTGCCTATCAAGAGTACCATCTGCATGACAGCCCTGCAGCTATCGAACTTTACCATCCTGAACGCTCACGATGTGGTGAAGGGTCTGACAGGCACGAAGAATCTGTTCAACAAAGACATTCTGGAACGTGTAAATGACGGACGTATCGTGAAAATCGGTATGGAGGGCAACTTCGATACCGAAATGGTAATTGCTGCCAATCCCGACATCATCTTTATCTCGCCCTTCAAACGTGGCGGCTACGATGCAATCACGGAGACCGGCATCACGCTGGTGCCCCATCTGGGGTATCAGGAACTGGATCCGCTCGGTCAGGCAGAATGGATAAAGTTCGTGGGGATGTTCATCGGTAAAGAACGTGAAGCATATAAGCTGTTTACTGAAATCGAGAGCAGGTATAACGACCTCAAATCAAAAACAGCAAACATAGAACAGCAAGACTTGCCCAAAGTGTTCAGCGGTGAGATGCATTATGGGAACTGGCATGCGGTAGGAGGAAAAAACTATCTTGCTCAGATATTCCGAGATGCAGGTGCCGACTATGTGATTCACGACGAAGAGACGGCAGGCGAAGACCTTGAATTCGAGAAGATGTATGAAGTGGCTGCAAATGCCGACTACTGGCGCATACTGAACAGTCATCCTGGCGATTTCTCGTACGAGGCTCTGAAGGCAAGCGAACCACGCAACGAACTCTTCAAGGCCTTCAAGGAAAAGAAAGTGATCTACTGCAACATGAAGCAGACACCTTATTATGAAATCGCACCTGTGAAGCCCGATGTGTTACTGAAGGACTTTGTAGCGATTTTCCATCCGGAATTGGTCGAAGCTGATTACGAACCGACATTCTATTACCTGCTGAAATGAGACGAACCCTTCCATTGATGCTGACGATGCTCGTCGCGATTGCTGCTATGGCAATCGTCAATCTGGTAATCGGCTCGGTCGAGATTCCCGTGTCAGACATCTGTGCCATTTTGCTGGGAGATAACAGTCACGAAATATGGACCAATATCATCTGGAAATCACGTTTGCCTCAAGTATTGACCGCTATTGTAGCCGGAGCAGGATTGGCCGTAAGCGGTTTGCAGATGCAGACAGTGTTCCGTAACCCCTTGGCAGGTCCGTCTGTGCTGGGTATCAGCAACGGTTCGGCTCTCGGTGTAGCGTTGGTGGTATTGTTGTCTGGGAAAATCGGAGGTGTAGCACTTAGTCGTCTCGGCTATCTTGGAAATGCAGCCATGTCTGTTGCAGCCATTATCGGTGCGCTTGCTGTAATGCTACTGATTGTCTGGGTAGCTCAGCGGGTGAAGGGGAACGTCACTTTGCTGATTATCGGTGTGATGGTTGGCTATCTGGCGAATGCCATCATCGGGGTGCTGAAATTCCTCGCTCCCGAAGAGGACGTAAAGTCGTTCGTGGTATGGGGCTTAGGCTCGTTCTCTCGCGTATCGGGAGATGAGATGGTGCTGTTCGTCATACTGATGGTCATACTGCTACCATTAAGTTTCCTGTTGGTTAAACCGATGAACATGCTTCTTTTGGGCGAACGCTATGCAGCCAGTCTTGGCTTGAACGTAAGTCGCGCTCGATTGCTCGTCATCATCAGTTCGGGCATATTGGTTGCTATCGTAACCGCATATTGTGGTCCGATTATGTTCATAGGATTAGCCGTGCCCCATTTGGCGCGTGCCGTATTTCGTTCTGCCGATCATCGCGTCCTGATGCCTGCTACCGCTCTTTGTGGTGCGCTTCTGGCACTTGTCTGCAACTTCATAGCCCGTATGCCAGGTTTCGAAGGAGCCTTGCCCGTCAACAGCGTGACAGCACTTGTGGGCGCACCTGTCATCGCAGCCGTTATCTTCGGCCGCAGAAAGAACGAGGTGGGCGAATAATTATAAAATGTTCATGATGTCTTTCAGGTTACATACGGTAAATGTAGCCACATCTGCCTTTTCGTGTTCAGGAAAGCGGTTGAAGAAGAGCGTATCAAGTCCTGCTGCTTTTGCACCCATGATGTCTGTCTGCAGATTATCGCCAATCATCAGGGTGGAAGGACATGCAGCTCCCGACACCTTTAAAGCATAGTCGAAGAACTGAGGAGAGGGTTTGTTGGCTCCTGCATCCTCACTGAGAATAATCGTGTCGAAATAGTTCTTCAGGCCACAAGCCGTCAGTTTCTTGTATTGTACCTCATGGAAACCATTGCTCGTCATGTGCATCTTGTAACCTCTACGTTTCAAGTAATCCATCAATTCATGAGCACCCTCGACAACCCCAGGCTTTGAGGAACAGAAATCAAGAAAGCGGTCGCTTATCTCCAGACATAACGACTCGGTCACTTCCAATCCATGACCTTCGGACAAAGGACGACGGAAACGTTCCACAATAAGGAAGGGACGATCTATCTCCCCCTTTGAATATCGCGACCAAAGGTCGATATTTGCAGTCCAATAAGCATCGTAAAACGTCTGAGGGTCATCAAAGTACCGTTCCAGATGAAATGCTTCGAAAGTCTCGCCAAGCGCAATGATAGCATTGCCGTACGTATCGTACAAAGTGTCGTCGAAATCGATAAAAAGGTCTTTATATTTCATATATCTTTCCGTTATCATCAATCAGTCGAATGGTAAGTATGCTATTGGGAACGAGCGGACGACAATGCTCCTCACAATGACGGATCATCGTCGAGACGAAGTCGTGGAGTTTGTTTTGAGGAATCGCTTTCCATAGTTCGCGAGCCAAGGTGATGGAACTGAGGTCAACAGCAACATGCGCCTCGTCAAGCATCCTTTGGATGAAGTCTTTGTTCATGGTCACCTTGTGCGAATGAGTGTCCAGATGACCTTCTGCAAGTTTCACAGCTTTGCCTATCATGATTGCAAGAACCACATG
Organism: uncultured Bacteroidales bacterium; assembly: GCA_902785075.1. Taxonomy (GTDB): domain Bacteria; phylum Bacteroidota; class Bacteroidia; order Bacteroidales; family Bacteroidaceae; genus Colivivens. Next base: position 7,413 of record CACZXN010000068.1, read on the forward strand.
TCGGAATCCCAACTTCGATGCAGCCTTCAGTGCCTCTCCCACAAAGTTTCCGTAGTGGATGCATCTGATGTTGCTCTCCCGACAAAGCGCATCCTCACTTGTTTTACCCGATACCAATGCGATTTCCACACACCCAATTGCCTGTGCAACCTCCATTTCGCGACGTACGCTTTCAATGAAGGCTTCATTGCTTAAAGGCGACACAATGCCCGATGTACCGATGATAGATATGCCACCTACGACCCCTACCCTCGAATTAAATGTCTTCTGTGCAATCTCTTCGCCATGAGCAACAGAGATGATGATATCGCATCCCCTATCGGTCAGTTGGCGAATCGTCGTTTCAATCATCCTACGAGGAGTGAGGTTGACAGCAGGTTCGCCTACAGGCAGTCCCAATCCCGGCAAAGTGACGACCCCTACCCCTTCGCCTTGCAGGAATCGAATACTGGTAGAGTCTGTGAACCGCACTTCAGCCGTAATCGTACATCCACGTGTCACATCGGGATCGTCGCTGAAATCTTTCACCACACTCGCAACTCCCAGCCGTTCCACCCGAACAGGCACACTGAGTGTTTCGCCATCAGGTAGAGCAAAGGTCACCTCGTCGGACTCTTCACCCATCAGCGACAACAGCGCAGCCTTCACGGCAGCCGTAGCACATGCACCAGTTGTCAGTCCTGTTTTCATAGGGAAGAAATCAGGCAAGAGCTTTTCAACCATTCGTCGCAATCCATGTGGACCGTTAACAGTTGAGAGTTGAGAGTTGAGAGTTAATAAGGAACCATTATCTAATGATAATGAACCGTTGTCTGATGATAATGAACCGTTATCAGTTGATAGTTGATAGTTAATCTCAGGTCGTTTCAGGGCTATGATATGCATTCCTCGTCTGCGAGCCTCAGCAACCTTTTCCATAAATCCACCCGTGATGCCGCTCTCTTTCAGTAATATGGCTTCAGCATCAACATCTATGGTATTTCCGTCCTCGTAGAAGCACAACTGATCGTCAGTTGCCCCTTGCTGATAAGCCAAAGCGATGCTACTATCCCTATTCAGTATTCTATAAATTACCTTGACCCCCTTTGACTCCAACCATTTCAGCTTGCCTATGCTTTGAACACCCGTCGTAGCAAGTAATGAATGCATATTTGAAGGAACCTGCCCATAGTCGTCAATCCACTCGATGTCAGGATCTCGAGGCGGATAGATACGATCGTACCGGATGAGGGGTATCTGCAACAACGAAACAACTTCTGCAATCGTCTGATGAAGCGTAGCAGCAAACGGATGAGCAGCATCGACAATCAAACGTATTTGGTGTTCGCGACAAAAGGCACACATCGCATTACCATTCATCACACCATCGATACGCACTCCATGATGCAAACTGATATGCTGTTCGCCCGTCTTCGTGCTATAATAAAACGGCTTACCAGCAACTTCCAGCACCTCAGCCGCACATCGGCCTTCTGTCGTTCCTCCGAATACTAATATCATGATGCCGATTCGTCGCCTTTTCGGAAAAGATGTGTGAAACTCTTGTTATAAAGTTCAGAAAGCCCCTCACGATTATCAATTGCCTCACCCACGACGAGCATCGTGGTGAGAGTCAGCTTGTTATCGTGGACTATCTTAGCCAGATCCTTGAGCTTGCCACGATAGATTTTCTGATCAGGCCAAGTCAGGTGATAGCAGGCAGCTACGGGCGTATCCTCAGGGTACTCTTGAAGGAGTTCGCGCTGCACATCATCGACAATCGAAGCACTAAGGAAGATGCACATCGTGCTCTGACTCTTGGCAAGCAGGTGGAGCTGTTCTTTCTCTGGCATAGGGGTACGTCCTTCGCCACGAGTGAGGATAATCGTCTGACAACGCTCAGGAATCGTGAACTGACTCTGCAACTCGGCTGCTGCTGCAAGGAAGGAGGAGATGCCTGGGGTGATATGGTATTCCATGTGGTTGGCATCGAAGAAAGCCATCTGCTCCTGAATGGCACCAAAGATACAGGGATCTCCTGTATGGAGACGCACGATAAACTTACCCTCGTCGTAGAACTTTTTCATCAGTTCGCATTGCTCCTCGAGTGCCATATCAGCTGACGAACGCACGACAGCCCCAGGCTTATGGCACTCCGTCAAAGCCTTCGGCACCAGTGAGCCAGCATATAAAATAAGGTCTGCACGTTCGAGCATCTTGCGACCTCGAACACTCACCAAATCAGGATCGCCAGGACCAGCACCCACTATCTCGATGTGTCCATGCTTCTCACGCAGATATTTATAGTCGATAGCGAGGGCTGCTGTCCAATTCCTACCCTTCACCTTGGGAACAATCAGTTTGCCATTGTTAGCACCAAGGATGGCTGCTGCCTCGCAGACGGAGGGTGTACCCACATGCTTCTGAACGGTCGTGCTAGGATTTGGCACCTCGACCTTGGCGAGTTCGTCGGCCGTAAAGAACACCACCTCCTCGTCGTAGTCATCTTCGAGCATGGCACAGAATTCCTCATCCTCTTTGACATCGATGGTGCAATACTTATGAGCACACGGCAGCACACCCCTAGCAGCAAAGGCATTGTCGATTTCATCGTAAATCGCTTCGTAGTCGTCTGGATGATGAGCCAGCCCAAACCCTATCGTTCCCACCATCGGCACGAAATGCAGCTCGAGCATGCCGTATGGAGCCTGACGATTGTAAGGAGTAACCATGATGAGCAGTTTGTACTTTCGAGGATCCGCCTCACGAATATCTGCGATGATGGTGACGTGATCAGGCTTCGTAGCCTCAAGAAAATCAGTACCCTCATCGCGTGCCTCAAGAAGCAAGGCGGTAGGCTGACGGTTAACAAATGCGAAGATGCAACGGTTCATGTCGTCGACATCACTAGCGAGCGGCCAGTCGAACCGTTTTTCGAACGTATCGAGCGCCCAGAGTCCTGCATTGTCGCTCTGAGTAGTAATCACTTCACGGGCTCCGATAATGCCTGCTACCTCACGGGCCAAATTGTTCGCCCCTCCGATATGTCCTGAGAGTACGGAAATGGCGTTCTGTCCCATACTATCGACACAGACCACTGCAGGGTCTTCGTGCTTATCGTTGACTAATGGGGCAATGGTTCGCACACAGATGCCCATAGCTCCGATGAACACAAAACCATCGAACTTTTTCCACTCTTTGCCAACCATCGTGCGACTGATAATCTTGGCTTTCAGCTCCCTTTGGAGCATCGAGGCAATCTCCTTGCCTGCCTCGCTGATTTGAATGATTGCTACTTTTTGCATTTGAGTCTCTTTATAGGCTTAAAGTCTGTTAAACGACAACCACCCTAGCATTTATTAAAGAATTACTACTGAGCCATCGCTTGCGTCAACTGATCGGTATCGATTTGTATCTTTTCGTCAACAATCTTCAAATTCAAAGTAGCAGTCTTATTATTAACTGTAGTGGCAGTAATGGTGAAATCTCCATTGGCTGCACCATCGACTACAGCTACAATACCCGACTGGGTAACTGTAGCACGCGTAGGATCGCTCGAAGTCCACTTGATGGTGCGATATAGCACAATTCTAGGTGCAAAATTACAAAAGAAATAAATACGTTGTACTCCCTACCTTCAACTTTTTTACTTTTCATCTAATTAATAATTAGTCAGTTGACTAATTTTACACTTTCCTCCTATTTTTTCTTCCATTTATTGACCATTGACTATTGACCATTGACGATTGATGATTGACCATTGATTATTGACCATTGACCATTGATTATTGACCATTGATTATTGACCATTGACCATTGATTATTGACCATTGATTATTGACCATTGATTATTGACCATTTTGATAGCCCTGAAAGGGCGAAATATCGTAGGATAGGGCGAAAGCCCTATTTCGCTTTAATCACCCCACCCATCGCCCTGTAGGGGCGAAATATTATGTCTTTCAGATAGGGTTCCCACCCTATCCTTTGTTATGCCACCCTTTCAGGGTTCTTAGTTCTACAGCTCTTAGCTCTTAGTTCTTAGCTCTAGCTCCCCCTAGAGGGGGCTGGGGGGTCTTGAACCCAAAAAGGAGAGCATCAGCCCTCCTTTTTCTATTTATACATCCGCCACGAGCGGAGATGTTAGCAACATGCCTGCAGTGCAGATGAGCCTAGCAAGGCTCCCAATACGGTGATGATGAATCGGATGATCTCTACTACCGCTTTCTTCTTGTTCTCGTTCATACATTCTTCTTGTTCTCGTTCATACATTTATTTACTATTAGACGATTTACTATTTACGATTGATTTTAATTGATTTATTTGACGATTTACATATTCTCACATTATACTCCCCGCCCTAAAGGGAGGGGTACGGGGGTGGGTCTTTTTCCCCCCTTCCTCCCCCTAAAGGGGGAGTCAGAGGGGGTCTTCTTTAATTTCCACCATCAAACGGTTCGCCGCCACCTTCGTCACCACCCTGGCTGGTGTTGCCGCCTTGGTTCTGGTTGTCGCCCTGAGAGCTCTGGCTACCACTGTTACCAGTGTTGCCATCGTCCTCACCGTCCTCCACGTCGTCGGTGTCGGCAGAGGTGACACGCTTGACGATGTTGCCGTCCTTGTCGTAGCAGGTGATGGCG
>CACZXN010000069.1 GCA_902785075.1 uncultured Bacteroidales bacterium
AGGACTTCTACACCACATATCGTATCCGTCGAGCAGAGATTGCATACGTGGCTGAGGCTTACTATGGTGACGAGTTGTCGTTCTTTGTGAAGGAACAGGAACCGCTTCGCTATCAGGTGGAAATACGCAAGCATTTCAGTCGGGACGGAAAGGGTGAGACAATTGCCCGATGTCTTTTGGCTTTTGAGAGTTGAAAGTGTTGAGGTCAAAAGTCAAAGGCACCTTAGACACTAAAACTCTTAGTTCTTAGCTCTTAGTTCATACTCCTCAGTCACGTTGTGACAGCTCCCCTATCTTAGGGGAGCAGCTTATTTAATCGCTCCTCTTAAAAGAGGAGGGGGACCATTTATGGTGGAGGAGTCTGTCTTGAACCTTGAACCTTGAACCTTGAACTTTGAACCTTGAACTTTGAACTTTGAACCATTAACCTTTAACCATTAACCATTAACCTTTAACCTCTGAACCATCTTAGCTCTTAGCTCTACAGCTCTTAGCTCTTACTTCACCTCACGTACATCTTATAGGTCTGAACATGATTGCCTACATGTTGGCGAACAATGGTAATGCCTCGCTGTGGTTGTGAGATACGTATGCCATCGGGTGTGAAATATTCAGTGTGGGTAGTACCTTCTTCGGTTCCTGATTGTAACTCATGGATTGCATCGTATGTCCCTTCGTGATGACGGAGGCCCATGAAAGCATCGAGGGCAATTGATGGTCTGCGAGTTCGCGGATTCCACGCTCCGAGGTGGAAGTCTTCTGTCAGTTCTGGTTCCCAGTAGTAGAGTCCAGAAGCTCCTGCATCAATCAGCTTGGTGAGCAAATCGCACAACCACTGATTGGCTTCCAACTCACGATCGTTGTAGTAACCCGTCTCAACAATCAGTACAGGTTTGCCGTAACGCTCTTTCAACACCTTCACATTCTCTATCACCTTATCTGTCAGTCGTGATGGAGTGAGTGTTGTGCCTTTCACGTGTACAGACAATCCGATTGCATCCCATTGTGCTCCCTTTGCCTGAAGGGTGTCGAAGTAATCGGTCATCCATTGGGTATCTTCGCACTCCGAAATATGAATGACTGTCTGCACTTCGGGATTGATTTCCTTGATGACCTCATGTGCTGTATTCACAAACTGAACAAAGTTATCCATGTTGCGTCCTGTGTTCCATAGCATACCTTGATCGACTTCGTTGCCAATCTGTACCCATTTCAGTCGTTGAGTCAGATTCATCGTTCTGACAACTGCTGTCGTGTGGCTCTTCACAGCTGTTACCAGACGTTCCAACGTATAGGAGGACCAAGCATTAGGTGTTACGTTATCGCCCCACCAGTCGCAATAATGCAGGTCGAGCATTACGTTCAGTTGCTGTGTCCGGGCTGTGTTGGCAATCGATTTCGCATAGCTACTGGTGTAGTTGTTGTCGGACGGATTGACCAGCACACGCAGACGGAGGCTATTGATGCCCTTCTCTTTCAAAATCGGTATCAGCGTCTTTCGCTGACCTTCACTATTATAGAACACCCGTCCGCTGTTGGTCTCTATCGTCAGTGAACTGACATCAGCACCAAAGTCGAAAGAATCTTCAAGTGCTGCTCGATTGAATACTGTATCGGTGACGGTTTCAATAGCCTCAAACGGTTCGTCGTACTTCATATCACGAGTAGTGAAGTTGCGGGTGTTGATGCTCCAATTGCGTGAGAATCCAGTAAGGTCGGGCTTCAGGAAGAGGCGTGCATTCTGTTTCATACCCTTCAGATGCCAATCCATCCATTTGATGGCGATACGTCCGAATTCTCCACCATGAGCAGCTCCGTATGTGCCTCCATGACCTGCATTCGACAAATCAGCCCATGCGACCTTCACCTTTACTTTTCCGAAATCTGTCTGAGCATTTCCGTATGCCACATCGTCGGGACCTCCTGTCATATAGATGAGGGGACAGTGAAGGGAGTTGAGTGTGTTGGGCGAAGCGCCACCCATCGACATTCCTCCCATACCGGCGTTCATGATGAGGAGTGTTTTCACTCTTGTGTTCGCACAGTTGGCAATTGCCTGCGCTCCACCACATGAATGGCCCGAGAGTGCTATGTTTTTTACATCGATAGCCTTGTAGTAGTCGCTCGACTTCAGTTTCTCCTGTCGTACCAGCCAGTTGATAGCATCAACCACCATCTTCTCGTTTGAACCTCCATCGTCGCGTTCGCTGTCAACCATCTCGAACGAACCAATACCCACAACCACATAGCCGTGTGAGGCGATTTCGTTCAGCATACGCTCGTAACCAATCGAAGAACCCGAACAAGCACCATTGCACCAAATCAGAATGGGTAGAGCTCCTTCACGACGAGCTGCATACTGGATGTTGCGTGGACGATAAATGGTGAAATCGGGTAGGGACTGCTCACTGACGATGATGGCACGATAGCGTCCTGTTCCCCCGTTCTCAATCTCCTTTTGTCGTACAACCTGATCGTTGATGGTATTCGACTCCTGTGCGTTTGCTGCAGAGGGCAACAAACACATCAATATAAGGGCATAGATGGCAAACAAGTGTTTCATAACTATTTGTTTTTTTGGATTTGACTGTTTATTCTTGTATGCAAAGTTAAGGAAAAAAGAGAGAACTTCGATGCAGAGACTGCATTTTTTTAGTTTTAAGTTTAAAGTTCAAAGTTCAAAGTATAGATTTTGTAATTGGATGAGTATTTTTGTCGAAAAGTGAGTAGTGAAGATGAAAACAGCATTAACTATAATAATATAATAAAAATAAGGAGAGTACTGTACCCTCCTTATTCTGTTCAAATCTGTCTTCGTATTACTGAGCGAGCTTTCCGTTAGAACCGAGCACATTCACAATCTTGTGGATGTACATCTTCTTCATGTTCTCACGAGCTGGCTTCAGATACTGACGTGGATCGAAGTCTCCAGGATGCGTGGATCGAAGTCTCCAGGATGCTCAGCAAGGTGCTTGCGGATAGCTGCAGTCATAGCAAGACGAGAGTCAGAGTCGATGTTGATTTTGCATACAGCACTCTTAGCAGCCTTACGCAACTGCTCCTCTGGGATACCGATAGCAGCCTCGAGGTGACCACCGAACTTGTTGATTGTCTCAACCTCCTCCATTGGAACAGAAGAAGAACCATGAAGAACGATTGGGAATCCAGGCAGTTTCTTCTCAATCTCGTGAAGGATGTCGAATGCCAATGGTGGTGGAACGAGAACACCGTTTACGAGTGTGCACTGCTCTGGAGTGAACTTGTGAGCACCGTGTGAAGTACCGATAGAGATAGCGAGAGAGTCGCAACCTGTACGTGTAGCGAAGTCGATAACCTCCTCAGGCTTTGTATAGTGAGACTCAGCAGAAGCAACCTCATCCTCAACACCAGCGAGAACGCCGAGCTCACACTCCACTGTAACGTCATACTTGTGAGCATACTCTACAACCTGACGAGAAATCTTGATATTCTCCTCGTAAGGCAGTGAAGAACCGTCGAACATAACACTTGAGAAGCCCATATCGATACAATCCTTACAAAGTTCGAAGCTGTCTCCGTGGTCGAGGTGGAGAACGATTTCAGGATGCTCGCATCCGAGTTCCTTTGCGTATGCAACAGCGCCTTCAGCCATATAACGCAGAATCTGAGCGTTTGCATAGTTGCGTGCACCCTTTGATACCTGCATGATGACAGGAGACTTGGTTTCTACTGCAGCCATAACGATGGCCTGCATCTGTTCCATTGTGTTGAAGTTGAATGCAGGAATAGCATAACCGCCTGCAACGGCTCTCTTAAACATCTCGCGAGTGTTTACGAGACCAAGATCTTTGTAATTAACCATAATTTTGATAATGTAATAATATTTACTATTTTAAGATTTTCTAATTACTATTTTACGATTTCCGAATTAGTTTTTCGAGTTAATTCTAAAAACGACTGCAAAATTACAAAATATTTATGAATTAAGGATTATGAATTATGAATTATTTCGTAACTTTGCACCATAAAACAACAGAAAGTATGCTTTCTGCTTACTACATAAAGCATTTAAGAATAAAGAAGGAACAGACCCTCCCCCTTGCCCCTCCCTTTAGGGCGGGGAGTAGGAACTCTGAAGAGTTCAAGGTTCAAGGTTCAAGGTTCAAGGTTCAAAGTTCATGGTTCAATAACTAAGAGCTAAGAGCAGAAGTTAATAAATAAAATAGTATGAAATATAAAAATTTGATTGCGCTGACAATTGTCAGCCTGGCGATTTCAGGATGCCAGACTTATAATGACAAGAGTACTGTCGTGTTGTTTGAAAACGATGTACATTGTGGCATCGAGGGTTATGCAAAGATGGCTGCACTACGCGATATGATGGTCGATACTGCCTATACCTGCTTGGTTTCGGATGGAGACTTCCTGCAGGGAGGACCTGCTGGTGCATTGTCGAAAGGACAGTATATCATCGACATCATGAATCAGATGAGATTCACTGCTGTCACGCTGGGTAACCATGAGTTCGACTACAAAACACCTCGTATGTTGGAGCTGTTCAAGCAGTTTAACGCTCCTGTGCTTTGTGTGAACTTGGTTGATGCTGCTACAGGTAAGCGTGTGTTTGCCGAGAGTGCCATCAGGAAGATTGGAAAGAAGACCATTGGATTTGTGGGAGTGGTTACTCCTACAAGTCTCTACACGGAGGAATATGCCTTCTATGACGATAACGGAACGAAGTTGTACGACCTATGTGAAAAAACCACTTATGAGTTGGTTCAGAAGGCTGTCGACAAAATACGTAAGAAGGTTGATTATGTGGTTGTCATCTCGCATCTTGGAGAAGAGCCAACTGACATCGATGTGGATTCACACGGATTGATAAAGGCGACAACAGGTATTGATGTCGTTCTCGACGGACATTCCCACTCTGAGATTCCTCAGGAGATTGTGATGAACAAAATAGGTAAGCCTGTACTGATTGCTCAAACAGGTACGAAATATGCGAATGCAGGAAAACTCATCATCCGTCCTGACGGTAAGATGTCGACTGAACTCTTCAAGCTGAGCGATTTTCCTTATCGTGACCAGATAGTCCGCATTACGACCGATAGCGTCTTGAATCTGTTGAACGCTCAGACCAGCCGTGTAATCTGCCAAAGTGATGTAGAGTTGCGTATTCTCGATGATGAAGGTCGTCAGCGAGTTCGCTATGAGGAAGCGAATGTGGGTGACTTGGTGACCGATGCTTACCGAATCGTAACTGATGCGGATTTTGCGATGACGAATGGGGGAGGAATGCGTGTGGATGTGCATGCGGGTCAACTGACTTATGGAGAATTGGTCGAGTTGTTACCTTTCGACAATTATGTATGCACCATTGATATCACTGGAGCGGAGTTGAGAGATGTGCTCGCAGCTTGTACCAAATATACTCCTGCTGAACATGGTGATTTCCCGCAGGTGTCGGGCATCAAGTTCACGATAAACAAAGATAAAGAGGGTAGTGAGCGCATCACTGATTTGGTGATACTGAACAAAACGACCAATAGCTATGAGCCTGTTGATATGAATCGCACGTACAATATGGCTACGATTGATTATTGTGTGACTGGTGGAGGTTTCCTGAGCAAGCTGAAACAGAACAGAATCAACAAACCCAACATCATCCTCTACAACGAGTGTCTTATTAAGTATGTGACAGAGAATCTGAAAGGACATATCGGAAAGGAGTATGCGGAACCTCAAGGGCGAATTGTGATAAAGTAAAGATGCTCTCCCTGCACCCATCCCTTTAGGGCGAGGAGTAATCAGCATTATTGTAGGAAATTTGATGCTGTTGAGAGCAAAATCGAACTGGAAAGAGAAAAAAACGGTGTTTTTGTGCGAAAATTGTAAATAGAAAATTGTCAAATAGTAAATTTTTACTACCTTTGCACCCCGATTGCGGATAGCCGCAGTCGAATGAGATAATTTTATTGTTCACCAGAACAAAATTTGAACTGTATAAAAACAATAAAAAGTAAAACGAAATGAAAAAAGGTATTCATCCAGAGAATTATCGTCCAGTTGTTTTCAAAGACATGAGCAACGGTGATATGTTCCTCTCTCAGTCTTGTGCTAAGTCAAACGAGACTATCGAATTTGAAGGTAAGGAGTATCCGCTGATTAAGCTTGAAATCTCTTCTACATCACACCCATTCTACACAGGTAAGGCTAAACTCGTCGACACAGCAGGTCGTGTTGATAAGTTCATGAGCCGCTATGCAGTGATCAAGAAGAAGTAATTCTTTGGGTAACAGATAAAGAAGCACTCACAATAGGTTGTGGGTGCTTTTTTTTATGGGTTGACTGCGTCTTTGGGGTGGAGGATTCGTTGGATTCGGTCGGTTACGAACTGGCGCTGTTCCTTATCCAATCCGATATAGTAGATGGTTGGTATGGTAGAAAGGAGGCAGATGGATGTGTTGATGATAATCTTAGTGAGTGGATACTCGATCATCACATCGGTCAGGTGGGCAATTACCGGTATGATGCTTCCGATGATGACCACGATGAAGCAACGCAGCAATACTTCTTTTGTGTACTTCCATACCGACAGCTTGATGGCTGGGCACACAATGAGCATTCGTGCGATTTGTGTAACGATGAACACAACCAACTGTACAATAAATACGGAAACGGGCGAGAATCCTTTCCACAAACAGAACCACGCAAGCGGTACGATGAGCAATAGCAGGTTGGCTTCGATCATCTGGAACTTTGCGATGCGACCTGTTGCATGAATCGCCATACACATGACTCCTCCGAGCGTGTGAACCATCATACACATGATGGACATGCGTACAAACCACACTGTGTATTCGGGAACATCGCCCAGATAGATGAAGAGAACGTAGTAGGTGTTCAGCAATATAGGAAGCGAGAGCATGTAAAGCAGCAGAAAGGCAAACTTCGAAGCTGTAATCACCAATGTGTGCAGGTATTTGAAATCGCCTGCTGCATAGCTCTTTACGATTTGTGGCTGAACTGCTGTCAAGACATTCTCGGCAAACAGATAGAGCTTGCTTTGTACGAGGTTCGCAACTCCGTAGGCAGTATTCATCACTGCGTTGAAGAAGAAATTGAGCAACAGGTTGATTCCCTGTGAGTAACCTATTGATGCTAACGTACCATTGAACGACCATCCTCCGAATTTCAGCATACTGATAAACAACTGTTTATCGAACACCCATCGTCCTCGGGTCTCTGGGAAGAATCGGTTGCAATACCAACCGTAAATCAGTCGCATGCTCACCTGTATCAGCATGATGAGTGCAGCATAGAGAATCAGCTTGTCGGTATTGGTATATTTCACCAGGAAGATGATGATGAGGTTGACGAGTACGTTATAGATGCCGATTGATGCAAACACGCCCATCTTCTCGTGCGCTACAATCAGTGCGTCGTAGGGAGCACTCATGATGCCTATCAGGGACGTGATGATTGAGAACTGATAGATGATGATGGTAGCAGTCAGTCTTTCTGGTGGAACGACCAGATAATTGCAAACATAGTAAAGTCCGAAGGTTTCCGCACAGAGGAACACAAGGGCTGCGATGGTGAGATGTACCAGTCGGGCGGTACTGAAAATCGTGTGCAACTCTTCGACACTCTTCTTCTCGCCTTGGGCATAAGTGATGAAACGCATGGTAGCTGCCACAAGTGAGTTGAGCACGATGAACACACTCATCACACCACCTACAACCGTGAAGATACCGTAATCAATATCACCTAAGGTCAGGATGACCACGCGGTATGTGACCAGACTCACGGCAAGCTGTACCAACATCTGCCCATACAGATACAATGTGTTGCGGGCGATGCGGCTACTTCGGTTATTGCTTTCGTTGTCCATCTGTTCATTTTCGTCTTGCGGATGCAAAGATACAAATAATTTACTATTCAACCATTTACTAATTGCATTTTTTTTGTATTTTCTTGATGAATCATTCAAGGAAAATGTCTATCTTTGTAACTGATAACGAAAGTATTTGATATCGTATGACGAAAGTTAGTGTGATTGTTGCGGTATATAATATGGAGAAACATCTGCGTCAGTGTGTCGAATCAGTGTTGGCTCAGACCCTAAAAGATGTGGAAGTTGTTTGTGTGGATGACGTATCGACTGATGGCTCTCTCCAGTTGCTTCATGCTTTAGCTCAGGAGGACTCACGTGTGAAGGTAGTTGAGCAACAGGTGAATGGTGGTGCTCAATTGGCCCGTAATGCGGGCATTCTGGCTTCGTGTGGAGAGTTTATTACCGTTCTTGATGATGACGACTGGCTGGCTCCCGATGCGTTGGAGTTGGCTGTGAAGGAGTTCGATGGGCGTGATGATGTGGAGTGTGTGTTGCTGAAAGAGATGCGTGTCCGTCCCGATGGTAGCGTCTTCTACCCCGAGGGGCGTTGGGAGTTTCGTGAGGCAAAAGGTGAGGAGGTATTCTATCACAGCATGCCTTGGCACGTATCTGGTCGCTATCTGGTTCGTCGCCCTCTTCAACTGCGTATTCTCTACGATAATGCTGATCGCGTCTATGGTGAGGATAATACGGCTTTGCTCCACTTCCTCGAATCGCCCTACATCATTCAGAGTCAGGGCATCTATTATTACCGTCTGCTTGATGAGTCGCTCTCGCATGCTATGAATATGGCGATTTTCGGAGGGTTAAAGTCGCATGTAGCGATGTCAGGTCATTTACGTCATTATTCGTTGTCTGTTCGAAGTGCTCACGAGCATTTTCGTTGGCTCATGGTGGTAAACGCCATCCGACATCTCTATCTGTATGGTCGTCGATACTATTCCGCTGAACAGCGTAAGGAGGCTTGGCAACTGATTCGTGACGATTATGATAGTGTGGATTGGGATTTAGTACCAGAAAAGCAGTTGCGTAAATTCGGTTATATGCCTCTTCGTTCTTCGTGGACGCTCTTCCGCTTGCAAGAATGGTTGTATTTCACCTTGAAGTGGTTAACAAGGCGCATCTAAAGAAGGTTGCAAGCAAGGATATACTTCGTGAAATCTTTATTTCTCACAGTTTCGTCGATAGCTGCGAGTGCTTTGTGTGTCTTATCGGTAGGAATGGGGATGTGGCTCGGGAAATAGCGTTTAGCCAGTTCGCACATTGCTGCAAAATATGCCATACAGGTCTCCTTGTCCAAACTGATCATGCGCGACCCCGATAGTTTCATCCCTTGAAGGAAAGCTTCGTAAACCAGATAGTTGCGTTCTGAGTCAACCATTTCTATGGCTGTTCCAATCAGTTGTCTTACTACCCAATAGGCATCGAGTATGGCGTAGTTGCCTTGCTCGTGTGATGTGAAGCTGCTTTCATGCTGTCTATAGAGATAGGTGGTCTCGCTGATGGTAGCTGTCTTGTTTGCCATAGGGTAGAGAATGAGCGAGAGGATTGTGTCTTCGTATCGATAATGTTCAGGGAATCCGATATGTTCGAATAGCCTGGCTGCGAACACTTTGCTGCATACATATCCCGATAGTTGGCGAACATCATTGTCGTCCGTATGCATTATGAGTGGTTTCTGTATCGTACCGTCAGTCGTTTCTATCGACCCTTCCACCACGTCTGCATTCCATTCATAGGCTTTCTCCATCAGGAAACTGATTGCGTTCTGAGGCAAGAGGTCGTCTGCATCGACAAACATCACATAGCGTGCATTGATGTGTGCCAATGCTTGATTGCGTGCGGTAGATACTCCACGATTCTCCTGAGTGATGATGGTGATATGCTCATCGTGCTCATGCTGCTTCAAGATGTCAGCACTCTTGTCTGTACTGCCATCATTGATGAATGTCGCATGAAATCGGTAATCGGTCACTTGGCTAGTAATGGACTCGATACAAGCTTCCAGATACTTGTCTGCATTGAAAACGGGCACAATCATCTCCAAATCGTATTCGGGTTGAGTTGCGATGCGGTTGTCTTTCTTGCACGAAGTACCTTGGTCGGCATATCGTTGCGTCATGATGCGTTCGGCTTCTTCAATGGTCAGTTTGGCTGTTTGGTGCGGTAACACCATCTTCAGCACCTGATACCACACCCTGCATGTGTGTGTTGCCCTGCCTATCTGACGTATGTTTTTGAGCCATTGCATGTTACACCTTGTTTATTATTGTTGCGCCTCGTTAGCTACAAATTTCTGTTGGTTGGTGTTCCATTTGATGGAAACGGTGCGTCCCTGATGCAGGGCAATCTCTCCTGAATCCGATAATTTCAAGTCTGAGGTTGACACTTTGAGGGTCGTATCGTCTATGAAATCGTAATGCTGGAAAGTCATGATAAAGTTCCCGCTTGCTGATAATGATAAATGATAGGATGCGGGAGTCCAGTCGGGATTGTAGAATTGTACGTTGCTGTCCCACGCATCTGCTTGTACGGAATGAATCATGCAGATGAGATAGCTGTTCGGGGTAGGGAGCTTGCAGAGTTGCACCTCTGAACGTTCCGACAACTGTATTTTTGCCAGGTTGTCGGTAAGTTTCGTCAGTCGCGACTTTCCTTTGAGCCGGTTCGTCACTTCGTTCTCCATCTTGTTTTCGATGAGGTCCACCATATCCATACGGTCGTTCTTTGTGAGCGTCGGTAGTATCGTGTCGGGTATGCTGACGAAAAGCTCCTTCACGTTTTGTGCATCCATCGCTGATGCGCACCACATGAGAGCTAAGATCATGAATAGTCTGTATTTCATACTTTTGAGTGTATATTTGGATGCAAAAGTACAAATTATTTATCATTTAACCACTTACCCGTGATGTTTTTTTTCATTTTTTCTCACCTCTTACCTCTTACCTCTTAATTTCTTTGTACCTTTGCATCAAATTTCGTCTGATTGATGAACAAACAGATACTTCGACTTTCCATACCAAGCATATTGGCTAATATCACGGTTCCCATTGTGGGTATCGTCGATGTTGCTATTGCAGGTCATATCGCAAACGCATCAGCTATTGGCGGAATCGCTATCGGTTCGATGTTGTTCGATTTGCTGTATTGGAATTTCGGATTCTTGCGTGTCGGTACGGGTGGAATGACGGCTCAGGCATTCGGACGTAAGGACCCTCAGGGCATGATGGACATCTTTACTCAAAGTCTCTCAATCGCCCTCATGGCGGCTTTGTTCATATTCGCCATCGGGTGGCTGTTTGTCGATGTGGTGATGCTGTGTGTGCCTTGTTCGCCTGAGGTCGAGTCGTTTGCGCGTCAGTATTTCTGGATTCGCATCTGGGCAGCACCTGCCACCTTGTCGCTGATGGCGTTCAAGGGGTGGTTCATCGGAGCTCAGAACACGGTCAACCCGATGATTTGCGATATTGTGGTCAATGTGGTGAATATGGCTGCAAGTTTCTATTTGGCGGTCTATACACCTCTTGGTGCTATCGGAGTGGCGTACGGAACGGTGATTGCACAATACACAGGGTTGTTCACAGCAGTCATGCTTTTGGTGTTGGGCTATCGTGGCTATTTCAAATACATCGCTGTAAAAGCCAGTATCGGATGGGACAAAATCAAGCATCTGGCAGCCTTGAACGGCAATCTCATTTTGCGCTCGTTGGGCTTCATGGTGGTGTATGTGGGATTCACAGCACTCACTTCGAACTACGGCGATGAGGCTTTGGCTGTAGGTACCATCATGATGAAACTCTTTATGGTGTTCAGCTATGTTGTCGATGGGTTCGCTTATGCAGGCGAGGCGTTAGTGGGACGATTCATCGGTGCCCACAATCGCCCTCAGGCTGTTCGTGCAGTCCGTCTGTTGTTCGTTTGGACACTTGGTGTGGGACTTATCTTCACCTTATTATATTTATTTGGAGGTGAACAGATGATACATCTGATGACAAAAGACCAAAGTGTCATCGAAGGGTCGCGTCCATTCCTCTTCTGGCTCGTTCTGATGCCGCTCATCAGTTGTGCGGCCTTCATGTGGGACGGAGTCTATATCGGAGCTACAGCAGGTCGTCAGGTGCGCGATTGCATGCTGTTTGCCGCTTTGGGCTTTGTGCTTTCCTATGCAGGTCTGTTCCGTTTCATCGGTATCCAAGCTGTGTATGTAGGCTATTTCGTCCATCTGCTCGTTCGTACTTTCTACCTCTCCATCCGTTGGAAGAAAGTGTTGCGACGCGCCATTCCCTGCATGATGCTCATGCTGTCCTCGTTAGGTCTTCATGCTCAGACAGATACGATTGCCTATGAGGATATCGACACCGCTTTCTGGCGACGAATCGAACAAGCGATGAGTGAGGAAGTGAAGCGTCAGGAACAAGTGCTCGAAGTGATCAACGCATACGAGGATGGTCTGACACGCAGGGAGTTGAGGATGCATTTCGATGGGGTGAACCTTCTGGCACGTGGCTTGCTGAGTATGCATAAGGACAACCATTTCCGTCGCCAACTCACCTCACCGATGAAGTCTCATGATTCCGATATGTTGCATTATGGAGTAGCCTTCTCGCCTCTTGCTGCCGCTTGGGGTCTCAAGGTTGCGGGTGTGGAGTCGCGTAGTACCACACGACGGATGCTGATTGCAAATGCTTTGGCAATTGGATTGACTGCAGGTATCACAGAGAGCGTCAAGGGAGTTGACGAATTGCGCCCCAACTGGGAGGACACAAAGGGTATGCCTTCTGGTCACACAGCGATGGCTTTTGCGAGCGCAACCATCCTGCATCGTGAGTTCGGACATATCAGCCCTTGGATTAGTGTGGGCGGATATGCAGCTGCTACAGCCACTCAGTTTCTCAGAGTGCGCCACAACGAACATTGGTTGGCAGAGACTTATGTGGGTGCGGGTATAGGCTCGGTAGCTACGAATCTAGCTTATTTCCTCACCGACCTGATGTTGGGCAAGGATGGCATTCGTCGTCCTAAGTTGCAACTGAAGGATGTGACGCGTAATATCGACTATCTGATGAACCCTTCAGCCCTCACACTGGTTTCCGGATTCGAGGCAGGTCAGGAAGGTAAGGTGAATAGCAGCACCACGTTCGATGCTGGTTTGGAATACAGCCACTTCTTTGGTTCCAAATGGGGTATGGAAGCCATTGCAAGGGTAGCAACCTGCAGCATCGAACGCGATGGGGCGAACTCCAATCTCGACCGCTATCACCTCGATGTAGGAGCCGTTTGTTCCCTGCCACTCAGTGCGAATGTGCGAGTCGGTTTCCGCCTCTATGGGGGAGGTCGCTATATCGACAATAAACTGTTACGATTAAACCGTGAGTTGAGTCCCGAGGTGGGAGGAGGCATTCAGATGAATTTCCTGCAAAACCGCTCCTATCTCATGGGAATCGGTTGTGATTACAACCATACCTTCTCCGACTGGTTTACCAATCGGTGGGTACTCAACATGCAATGGAAGATACTGCTATGATGTGGTTACTGTTAGCTTTTATGTCGGCTGTCCTGTTGGGCTTCTACGACGTGTTCAAGAAGAAGGCATTGGACCATAATGCTGTGATACCTGTCCTCTTGCTCAACACCCTCTTCTCAAGTCTCATCTTCCTGCCCTTCATCATCTCATCCTCTCAGGGATGGCTATCCTCCGACAGCCTTTTCTATACCTACAGCTATGGGTGGGCAGAACATCGCTACATCCTGCTCAAGTCCGTCATCGTGCTCAGTTCGTGGATTTGTGGCTATTTCGGTATGAAGAACCTACCCATCACCATCGTCGGCCCCATCAATGCTACACGTCCGGTGATGGTGCTGATCGGTGCACTCACGTTCATGGGCGAACACCTCAATCTGTGGCAATGGGTAGGTGTCACCATCGCCATCATCTCGTTCTACCTCATGAGTCGTAGCGGAAAGAAAGAAGGAATAGACTTCAAGCACAACAAATGGATAGCCCTCGTGGTGCTTGCCAATGTGCTGGGAGCCATCAGCGGACTTTACGACCGTTACCTCATGGCACCCGTTGGGGTAGGGGTGGGGTTGGACAAGATGGCTGTTCAGTCCTGGTACAACAT
>CACZXN010000070.1 GCA_902785075.1 uncultured Bacteroidales bacterium
TGAGTTTGTTGAGTCACATAGCATCAAGAAGAACCGTCACACATTCATCCTCGGAGGCTCATTCGTCATATCATTCTGATATTTACGTTTTTCGTTCTTGAAACTTGAAACCTAAAAAGGGGAGCTACGGCTCTCCTTTCTTTCTACTATAACTCTTAGCCACAACGGGGTTCTTGAACCATGAACCATGAACCATGAACCTTGAATTATGCACCTTCTTAGTTCTACAACTCTTTTCTTGTACCAATATGTCAAAGAACGCTTTGTTTAAGATGAAGAAGTGTTTAACTTCCTTTTTTCGCACCTTGTTTTCAGGCTTCGATTCTGGTTGCCGGCTTCCGTCCTCTAGACCTGTTTTTTTGTTCCCCTTAAGGGGAATTTTTGTTACCCCTAGGGGCTGCAAATTTTTTGGTAGTTTTGTGGGAATGTGGTAACTATGTAAGCGAGAAAAATAGTATGGTATGAGTAATCCGAATATTCAGAGTATTCCGTATACTCAGAACATTCCGAATACTTAGAGAGAGGGGGAGCTTCGCCTCTCCTTTTTTTAATAATGTTGTTGGTTGAAAGGCAAAGAGCGTGTTAAGAGATGTTGTTTTTGGGGGTGTTGGGTTGTTTTTTGTTAATTTGTGATTCTGTTTTGTTTATTATGTGTAACTTTGCAATGAAAATGTGTTTCCTCCTCCAAAAGGAGGAGAAAGTTTGTTGCAGCAGAGAAAGAAAATGAACAATCAGAAACGATACTAATCATGAGGAAAATGAAAAAAATTACTTGTCTATTAACAATTGCATTATTGACTACTCAATTCTTGATGGCTCAGACGGGATGGATTGACGTGACTGACAATTACGTGAAGAATCCTCGCTTTGATAACAACAGTGTTGACGGTTGGGAAGGTACGACATTCGGCATCAGTGGTAATTCAGGAGAGAATGGTGAGCATTATCAGCGTACATTTGACTCGTATCAGACGCTGAACGACTTGGTGCCTGGACGTTACAGGGTGAGTGTGCAGGCTTTCTATCGTTCGGGTAGTGCAAGCGATGACTATTCTCACTTTACGAGCGACAACCCTGAACAGTATCAGAAGGTGTTGCTGTATGCAGAATCGACTAGTGAATCAGTTTCGTCGTATGTGGCTTTGGCTTCCAGCGGTGCATCGGCAAAGGATTTGGGGGGCGGTAGCTCACAGGTAGCAAGTGGTTATATCCCTAACACTCAATCGGCTGCCAAGAATTGGTTTGATGCAGGCTACTATGTGAATTCGGTTGAGGTGACTGTTGGTGCAGATGGATATTTGATGATTGGTATCAGTCAGTATGAGTTCCAAGGCTCGAACGACGACCCATGGGGCGGCTGGGGCGGCTGGGGAAACAGCGGCAGCAACGAATGGACTTGTTGTGACAACTGGAAACTGGAATATATGGGTGAGTTGGTGGCTGTTAAATCCATTGATATCACTCCAGCGACTATCGGTATAAATGTTGACGAGACAGTGGCGCTTACTGCTAAGCTGTTGCCTGCTGATGCAACGATTCAGAAGGTGGTGTGGGAGTCATCGAAACCTGATGTTGCGATTGTTGATGCGAACGGACAGGTGACGGGCGTAGGTCGTGGTACGGCTGTGATTACAGCAACGACGACTGACGGCTCGAACTTGACAGCATATGCAAAAGTGACGGTGAACTATTCGGGAGGCTCGAAAGAGTCGATGATCATAAACGAAATCATGGTTGCCAATGTGGATATGTTTGTTGACCCTTCATGGAACTATGGTGGATGGGTGGAACTGTATAATCCGACAAACCAATCGGCTAACATCGGGCTTTATTGGGTGAGTGACGATCCAAACAACCTGAAGAAGGCAATGCTGCCGAGGAGAATTGGTAGTGTTCCGGCTCATGGGTTCTTCACATTGTGGTTTGACCATGCGGACACGCGCAAGGATGTTGGTGAGCATTGGCTTAACACACAGGTGAACATGGAATTGAATGCAGATGGAGGTACGATTTATATCTCTGACGATCAAGGTAACCTGCTTGTGAGTCAGGAATATCCGGCAGCTCGTATGCGTACGTCGTATGCCCGTAAGACCGATGGTGGCGATGAATGGGGATGGACATCCGATCCGACTCCAAGTGGGTCGAACCAATCGAGTAGGTTTGCTACAGATCAACTGGATGCTCCTATCGTGAACCAGCCAGGTGCTTTGTTTAACTCTCCGCTTGATGTGCATGTGACGGTTCCTCAAGGGGCTACTTTGATGTACACGACCGACGGAACGACTCCAACCGAGACAAACGGAACGGAGAGCAAGGATGGACATTTTACGGTGTCGGAAACAACGACGTTCAGATTCCGCGCCTTCAAGAGTGGATTCCTGCCAAGTGCAGTGGTAACTCGCTCGTATATCTACAGAGACAGGGATTACTACCTGCCAGTGGTGTCTGTAGTAACAGATCCAAAGAACTTGTATGATGACGAAATAGGTGTGTATGTTACTGGTACGAACGGTAAAACAGCCAATCAGGACTACACGAAGCGCAACTTCAACATGGAGTGGGATCGTCCTGTGAATTTCGAGTATATCGTGGATAACGAGGAAGTGGTGAATCGTGAGGTGTATTACTCGATTGCAGGTGGATGGAGCCGCAAGTATCTGCCTAAGTCGTTTAAGCTGAAGGCAAATAGTGTGTTAGGTGACAGTAAGTACGACTATACGTTCTTCAAGAACAAACCTTATAACCGCAACAAAAGCATTTTGCTTCGTAACGGTGGTAATGACAATTACAACAAATATCGTTTGAAGGACGTGGCGCTTCAGGAGATTGCCCGACAGTCGGGTTTCAAACTCAACTTGCAGGCGGTTCAGCCAACTCATGTATTTGTCAACGGTGAGCACATCGGTATGCTGAATATGCGTGAACCCAGCAACAAACACTGGGCGTATGCGAATCTCGGAACGGATAACGATATGATTGATTCGTTTGAGATGAGTGTGGATTCGGGTTATGTGCAGAAGAGTGGAACTCGTGACGCATTTGACTATTGGTACGATTTGACCAATGATTTGGCCAATGATCCTCAGAACGAAGAGATCTATCGCAAGATATGCGACATTGTGGATATTGACGATTACACCAACTATTTTGCCTATAAGTTCTTCCTGAACGACTGGGATTGGCCACACAATAACTGCAAGGGATTCCGCGACAGAAACGATGGGAAGTTCCACTTCATGGTATTCGACCTTGACAACTGTGTGGATCGTACCGGCAACAACATCTTCAACGATTTTGAAGGAAAGCGCACCAATACGTTCTATGGTCGTCCAGAGTATAACGGTTCGAGCCTCACAAAGGAAGTTGAGCTTGTGACGATGTTCCTGAATATGTTGGAGAACGATAAGTTCCGTAAAAAATTCATAGATACCTATTGCATCGTAGGAGGATGTGTGTTCCGTGATGATGCAGAGATTGCTCGCATTGTGAACGAACTCGCAGAGGAACGACGTACGGCGCTTAGGTGGGAAGGCAACGATCCTGTGGGTAACAACAAAGAACGTTCGCAGGGTATTATCAACGCCCTTACGGGACAGTTCAAATCGAGGATGATGAGTGTAATGAGGGCATATCGCCGGTTTGGTCTTACAGGCAAGGAGATACAGGCAGTTCAACTCAGCACAAATGTGAAGGGTGGACGCTTCACCATCAACGGAATAGATGTGCCCAATGCAATATTTAATGGCTATTTGTTTGCACCAGATACCCTGCGAGCTTACGATTTAGCAGGCTATCGCTTCCTTGGATGGCAAGAGGGTGAAATGGATGAAACGATTACAAACAATGTGTTCAGTATGGGTGAGAACTGGTATTATTACCAGAACGGTTCGCTCGACGAAGAGAACTGGAAAACAACCAAATACAGCACATCGAAGTGGTCAATGGGTAAGGCACCTTTCGGATTTGGTAATAACGGACGTCCGATGTCGAGAGCTACTACCGTTCTGACGAAGACAGATGAGAATGGCAACTCAAGACCTACCTATTATTTCCGAAAAGAGTTCAATGCTACACCAGCAGACAATGAGACGTATGTGCTCAATTATGAGTTGGACGACGGAATGATTGTTTACCTGAACGGTAAGGAACTGGGTACGTATCACATGCCTTCAGGTGCTAAATATCGTGATTATGTGCAGACATATTACGATAACACGTATGAGGGTGAGGAACCTTATGTAGGTTCGATGGAGATTGACCCATCGTTGTTGCGATATGGTGTGAATGTCATCACAGTTGAAGTACATAACTGTAACAATACATCATCGGACCTTTGGTTTGACGCATCCATCACGGTTTCACGTCCTCGTGAAAGCTCTGAAGAACCAGAATATGTAAGTACGGACAAAGAGTATATATTACCCGAAAGTGGGTCACATAGTTTGACCGCTTGCTATGAACGTATGAGCGAAGCAGAGCTGCTTGCAGCTGGAATTGTTCCTGTTCGTATTAATGAAGTCTGCGCATCGAACAGTTATTATGTGAATGACTACAACAAGCGTAACGATTGGGTAGAACTCTATAACACGACCGACGAGGATATAGACCTTGCAGGTATGTATATCAGCAATAATGTGAACAAACCACAGAAGTCGCAGATAGTTGCCACAGAGGGTGTGAATACAATTATCCCAGCTCATGGATTCCAGATAATATGGTGCGACAAACTCGAACCTATATCGCAACTCCATGCTTCGTTCAAGTTAGCAGCTGAGGGAGGTGCAGTGGTCCTCACAGCAGCAGACGGAAGTTGGGCAGATACATTGAACTACTGCGCCCATACAGAGAGAGAGACGGTAGGACTTTATCCAGATGGAGGAACAGCTGTCTATGTTCTTGCCAATCCGACCATCGCAGCCAACAACCTTATTGGCTCATACGATAGTTTGTATAGCGATCATGGAACAGAATCGGGCATCCAAGCTGTCTTTGCAGCTAATGGTTCGATGACGGTTGTCTATGAGGATGGATATGTGTGTGTGAAGGGCGAGCAAAATATGTCAGCACAATTGGAGATTTACACAGCCGTAGGTCAGCAGGTTTATGCAACGTCTTTGAATCTGCAAGCAGGTGAGGTTTCGACTTATGTCGGCAATTTGCCTTCGGGTGTGTATGTAGCAACAGTCACTGGTGCCAATGGTGTGACAGGCTCATGTAAGTTTATCGTCAAATAGTGAATAAGTAATGGAGCAAACAGGGATGCTATTTGTTGTACCTACTCCGGTAGGAAATATGGAAGACATGACATTCAGGGCGATAAAAGTTCTGAAAGAAGTTGACTTTATCCTAGCGGAAGATACGCGTACCTCATCCGTGTTGCTTCATCATTTTGAGATAAAGAATGAGTTGCACTCTCATCATAAATTCAACGAACATCAGACCTGTCAGAAGGTCGTAGAACGACTGCTGGCTGGACAGACAGCTGCATTGATTAGTGATGCAGGTACGCCAGGTATCAGCGACCCAGGTTTCATGTTAGTGCGTGAATGTGTAAAGAACGGGATTGAAGTGCAGACGCTTCCTGGAGCTACAGCATTTGTGCCGGCATTGGTGTCATCGGGGCTTCCTTGCGACAAGTTTGTGTTCGAAGGATTCCTGCCTCAAAAGAAAGGAAGACAGAAGCACCTTGCGGAATTGAAAGACGAAATGCGTACGATGGTGTTCTACGAATCGCCCTATAGGGTAGTGAAGACACTTGAGCAGTTTGCAGAAGTGTTTGGTGAGGACAGACAGGTGTCGTGTTGTCGTGAAATATCTAAGATTCACGAGGAAAGTGTCCGAGGAACTGTGGCGGAGGTGTTGCAGCATTTTAGGGAACACGAACCTAAAGGAGAGTTTGTGATAGTTGTTGCTGGGTGTGATAAGTAAATTAGTTAGTTTTTAAATAATAGAAAAGTTATGAAAAAAAGTTTGCTTTTAGTCGTATGTGCCGCAATGTTGGTATCATGCGAACAGATGTTTAAAGGAAGTAAAGTGTCCGAGGAAGATGCCAGGTTGGATTCGCTTCAGAGTTTGCTTGACCAGAAGGACACAGAACTAAATGAGATGATGGATGCCTTCAACGAGATTCAAGAAGGATTTGATGCAATCAATGAGGCAGAGGGTAGGGTGAACCTGCTCAGCGAGAATGCAGAGGGCAATGATGCAAAGGCTAATATTGCAGAAAACATGGAGTTCATTGAGACCACATTGCTTGAGAACCGCCGTAAGATTGAGGACCTTCAGCAGAAACTGAAGTCAAGCAGCGTGAATGCAAGTAAGTTGCAGGCAGCAATCAATAAACTCACAGAGCAGTTGGAGCAGAAAACGAAGGAGTTGGACGACTTGCGTCAGCAGATAGCAGAACGCGACATCAAAATTGTTGAGTTGGGAGAGTCGGTCGAACAGCTAAAGACAGAAAACACTCAGGTAAAAGCAGAAAGCGAGATGAATGCCGAGATTGCCAAGAACCAAGATGCACAGCTGAATACTGCCTGGTATATGTTCGGAACAACTAAGGAATTGAAGCAGCATCGTATTTTGGTCGATGGAGATGTGTTGAAGTCAAAAGACTTTGATGCTGACTATTTCACGAAGATTGACATTCGGAAGGTGAATGTGATTCCGCTCAATTCTAAGTCTGCTAAATTGCTGACAACCCATCCTGAAGGCTCGTATTCTTTGTTGAAAGATTCGAAGGGTGAGTACACGTTACGGATTACGAATGCTCCTGAGTTCTGGAGCGTTTCCAAGTATTTGGTTATCAGAGTGAAATAAAGAAAACGAAAAAGGTCTGCAACTGCAGACCTTTTTTTATTAGTGCAGACCTTTTTATATTAGTATTTTCTGAAAGTCAGTGTGTAGAGTGAGTTTCTCAATATCATGTCGTCGTGAGTGAGCTTGAGAAATGCAAAACTTCCTTCTGGAGCACAACCATAGATGGCGAGCGAATCGACATTCTCTTCTTTGTCGAAAGGACGATGATACACCTTATCTATATATAAGGAATCGTTTGCTCGATGGAAATATGAGAGATGCCAAGTGTCGTATGTGAGATCGTGATCGCGCATCTGTAAGATGTTCAGCTTTACAGCATAGAATATTCTACGTGTATAACGAGTTGCTAACACTTCGCCTGTTGCATTGCTGCGCCATTCTGTCATCTGCCAGTTGCCGTCGAAGTCTCCGTTTTCGTCCACTTTATTACACGATGTACTCAGGCTTACAAGCAGACAGAGTAGGGGCATCAGAATTTGCCTATTGGTTTTATGTTTGAAGCTATTTTTCACTTTTTACTATTCACTTTATTAGTCCTTCCTTTCTAATGGAGATTGAACCTCCTGTAGTTTTCTTGAGCAAGTCGCCGCTGTTCATTCCGAACGCACCAGTAAGAGACCATCCTTTCAGTTGCTTTGGCTTTAGTGTCATTTCTGCTAATACGAAGTTGGCGTGCTTTGTGTCAGCTAAAGGGTAGTCGTAGGTTCCCCATGAACGCATGTGGGTGTAGAGCACGCGATAGTGGATGCTCTTCGATGGGTTACCCGATATTCCCAAATGTATGGCCTTAATACGGCTATGATAGATTTCTATTAGCCTTGTGTTGTTGTATGCAGGCGAGATGAGTAGCGGATTTCCAATAATCATACCCCAGTGCTGCCATGCACCATAAACCATGTGGCTATAGTAGTTGTCCTTACCGCTTATTTGCATTGGGAACTGTGGGGTTGCATCGTGATAGACAGCACTTGTCTGGTCTTTTGTAGAAATAAACTCAGCGAGCACGGTACTTACGAATGGATTCTTAGGCAGATGACCTTCAATTCCCCATAACATATCTTTCCATCCGTATTGCATGAACAGCTGTGAGTGGTCATCGAAGTAATGTTGTAAATAGCCTCGGACAGACCATCCCTTACCTTTGTAGTTCAGGTTCCCATACCAACTTCCTACATGGTTTCCTTCAACATTCTTGAAGTCTCCATCATTAGGATCGCATCCTCCGAATGCAAGAGCATTCCAATAGCTTTTCACTCCATTGTTCATGTTAACATACGAAAGGTCGATGATTTTATTGTCATCCATACGCTGGGTAAGGTTCCATCCTTCACCACCAAACTGGCAGTCAACTTTGATTCCTCCTGTAAAGGTCAACTTCAGCTTCTGTTCGTTACCGATTCTGAAGAAGATCGCTTTGCTGTGATAGTGCGAGTTGTTGGTGTAGCGTTTGTTGGGTCCTGCGAAATTACGTTGCCAGCGATTGTCCGTGTACCATCCGTAAGCGATATGTGCTTTCACACCCACCCATCCGTCTGTGCCGGGAATGTTCCAAAAGTCGGGCATTTCCAAACGTATCTGAGGGATGGGGCGTGCATTGGTACTCATGACCATATCGCCGGAACTCAGTTCGGGATTTGCAAACGGCATCGGTAGTTCTTTAGAACCTACAATGAGTTTCAATCCTTTGTATTTTGCTTCACCATATAGCTGCTGTATGACGAAATCTGCTGGGTGGTTATGCGAAACTGCTAAATCGGCACCATAGCCAATAGCCCATTGACGTGTAGAGTCAGCTTCAATGGCTCGTTTGACAGAAGCTCTTACATATCCGGAATGTGGGTCAAGCGTTGACAATCCGTACTTGTTGTTGCTGAACCAGAACGGAGCGTAATCGCCATCGCTTGTTTCCGCATGCCCTTCGACAGCATACGTCACATCTGTCCCAAGTCGTGAAACTTGAGCGTTGCAAAGCATTGCTGCAGCAAATAGGGATATGGAGAGCAACAGTCGCATTGGTTGATTATTATTTTGCAAAGCTGATAGCACGTGTTTCGCGGATTACGGTAATCTTTACTTGTCCAGGGTAGGTCATTTCGTCCTGAATCTTCTTTGCGATGTCATTGCTGAGAATCTCAGTTTCTGCATCTGTAATCTTGTCGGCTCCGACGATGACGCGGAGTTCGCGTCCTGCCTGGATGGCATAGGTCTTTGTAACTCCAGGGTAGCTCATCGCTAGGTCCTCGAGGTCGTGCAGACGTTTGATGTATGCTTCGACAATTTCACGGCGAGCACCTGGACGCGCACCGGAAATCGCATCACAAACCTGTACGATTGGGGCGAGTAGGGTAGTCATCTCCATTTCGTCGTGGTGTGCTCCGATTGCATTGCAGATATCGGGTTTCTCCTTGCATTGTTCTGCCAACTTGGCTCCATAGAGTGCGTGTGGTGTTTCTGGGTCTTCATCAGGCACCTTTCCTATATCGTGGAGCAATCCGGCACGACGTGCTTTCTTTGGGTTCAGTCCTAGTTCTGCTGCCATGATGGCACAGAGGTTAGCTGTTTCTCGTGCATGTTGCAGCAAGTTCTGTCCGTATGATGAGCGGTACTTCATCTTTCCGATGATACGAATCAGTTCTGGGTGCAAACCATGAATACCCATATCGATGGCAGTACGTTTACCTGTTTCGATGATTTCTTCCTCTAATTGTTTCTTTACCTTGGTTACTACTTCTTCGATACGTGCAGGGTGGATACGTCCGTCGGCTACCAACTGATGGAGTGCCAGGCGGCAGATCTCACGGCGTACGGGGTCGAAAGCGCTGATGACAATTGCCTCTGGTGTATCATCCACAACGAGTTCTGTACCAGTTGCTGCTTCGAGAGCACGGATATTTCGTCCTTCGCGTCCGATAACACGTCCTTTGATTTCATCGCTTTCCAAATGGAATACCGTCACAGAGTTTTCGATAGCAGTTTCTGTTGCTACACGTTGAATGCTTTGTATCACGATGCGTTTTGCTTCCTTGTTGGCTGTCATCTTTGCATCGTCAACAATCTCGTTGATATATTGCTGTGCCTGAGTGCGGGCTTCGTCCTTCATGCTTTCCATGAGGTGTTCTTTCGCCTCGTCTGCAGAAAGTCCGCTGATGGCTTCCAATCGTGTACGTTCTTGTGATTGCAGTTCTTCGAGTTCTGCTCGTTTCTTGTCATTGTTGGCAATCTTCGTTTCCAAACTCTGTGTAAGGCTGTCACATTCTTGTTTCTTGCGAATCAGTTCCTCGTGACGTTGATTGAGTGATATCTCGCGTTGTTTCAGGCGGCTTTCAATCTGTTGCAGTTTTGAATTGCGTTGAGCCACTTCTTTTTCCAGTTCGGCTTTCTTGTTGAGAAACTTTTCCTTAACTTCGAGCAATTTCTTGCTTTTGATGGCTTCTGCTTCATTCTTGGCATTATTGATTGACTGGTTGTATGTCTGCTTGAGGACATATCTGAACAACAGATATCCCAGAGCAGCTCCTACGATAAGACCAGCTACTGATGCAATTATTATTTCCATTGTCGTTTAATTGTTTATATGTTAATGAATAACGCACAAACTCAGCTTGCAAATACATGCAATCTGAAAATGTGCGCTTGATAAATTCTTGTTCAGTGATGTGTGAAAGACTATTTCTTGATGAGTTCGTCAATCTCCTTCTCAAGTGAATCCAAAATGCCGTAAACAGGACTTTGGTCGTTCTTGTTTTCAGCCGTCAAGGCCTTGATTTCGGAGTTGAGCATCACCATGATATCGTAGTATCTGTCGTTTGGAACGCTTTTATAACGCTCACGCACCGTAATGAGCTGCTGGTTCACATTGCTTGCAGCCTTACGGATGACGGCCTCTTGTTCAGTGTCCGTCACGGTCATCGGTAGTAACAAGTTATCGATGTTTACGTGTATCGTGAGTTTCTTAGCTTCCATGTGTCTACTCGTTAGGATTTCAGTGTAGTTCCAGCTTTTCGTCTGGTTCATCTACTGTCACTTCCTCCGCGTTTAATAGTCCGATGCATCGATTGATTTCGCGCACTAGCCTTGTCATTCGCTGCTTGGCGCTTTTGATGTCGCCATCGCTGATTTCCACGAACTTGGCTATTTTCAGATGCTGATAGTTCTCGTCCATCGCTTTCAGTTGATTGGTGAGTTGGGCAATTTCTTCGTTCTTCTTTCCCAAGCAGTTGTCTCACTCTTGCCTCGAAATTTCGGATTTTCTGCTGCTCGTCGCTTGTCATGTCTGAATGCAGATATCTTAGAACCTATCTATTTCTTCATTTTTCCTTCCGCTTTCTCCATCTCCTCCTGCGAAGGTTTTGGCTCTTTCTTTGCAAGTGTGATTACGTTGTACACGTATTCGTTCACCCAAGCCTCAGAGAAGCCCAATGCCTTTTGGTACTTACGCACAGCAGCGACAGCTTTTCGCTCTCCATCGTCGCTCCAGTCGTTTTTCGTGAAGATTTCGTTCACGGTTTTCTCTACCATCACCTTCAGCGCCTTTTTCAGGAACGAAGGGATGCGGAACTTCCATTTCATCATATTGCCCACAACCATCATCAAGTCCTGCGTGAATCCCGAGAACATGAACATGTAGTTCCTCACATCGTTCACATTTCTGCAGTTCTTTTTGATGCTTTGGTCAATTTCCTTGAAAAAGTTGTCGCTGATGCCATACAAGTCTTGCAGCATCTTCTGACATGCCTTTTTCTCACCAACCCCCAGTTTGTTATTCACAGTAGCTATATGGAGCGAACGCTTGAATGCAATCAAGTCGGGCAGGGCCGACATGTTCGATATGCCTAAGTTCGAAGCGAGTACACTTTGGAAGTAAACCCGTATCAGGGTCATGAAATCCTCCATGCCGCCCACATTTGCCTTCTGCTTCTTTTTAAAAAAATCAATAAAACTCATTAATAATATTATTTGTTGTTTTGGCACTTGTCCTTATTGTTCCCCTTTGGGAACAAGTGACTCTCATGCCTTTCAAAATGCAAAGATACGGAAAAAACGTTAAACAACCATTCTTCTCAGCCAAAAATAATACTTTTCAGCAAAAAAATGTCAGTTACTCCGCATAAAAGTCATGTTTTTATGCCATTACGGAAGAATAAAGCTGTCTTTTCGAGTACAAAAAAATGCGCAAGACCAAATAGATCATGCGCATCACTTTTGTTGAGAGCTTTAGTAACTCATGCTTTTGTTGAGAACTTTAGTAGCTCATGCTTTTCCCTTCGTTCCACTTGGCAAGCAAAAGACCATGCTTGTCTGTACAGTGGTCGTAAATCCACTGACGGCGTTCTTCTGTAATCGAGTTCCACCATTTGGTACATGCTGGGTAGCGTACGTCAGCATTTTCGTTCCCGTCTTTTGCCGCTGCTTTCGCAGCAATGCGCTCTTTTTGTGCGATGGTGAGCGATGACCACCAGATATCCAATTTTGCCATATTGAAAGATTATTTAGGTATTAACAGATAATTCGTTCTTTACAGATAATTCAATGCAATTCGTTTTTTTTATTTGACAAATCCTTTGGCTTTCAACCATTGCATCAACTGATGGCTCCAGTCCTCAGTAGTGGTCTGTCCTGTAGATTGCATCAGCGAATAAGGTCCTCTTCCGTCTCCATACATGTGCATTTCTGCATTTTTGCCAGCCTTCTTCCATTCGAGGAAAAGAGCAAGCAGACCTGCAGCTACGTTAGGGTGTTCGGCTCTGGTCATGATGAGCAATGGGGGTGCTTGTTCTGGAACGACCACCTTCATGAGTGAAGGTCCGTAGTTGGTACAGAGGAAATCGGGACGTTCCTGTTCGTTTGCCGCCTGAATGGTTGCAGCAATGGCTACACCTCCACCTGCAGAGAACCCGAGAAAACCGATTTTGTGTTCGTCGAAGTTCCATTCTTTTGCATGTTGACGTACGAATCGGATGGCAGCCTTGCCGTCTTCGGCTGCTAATTGTATGATAGAGTCACCGGCAGGGTAGTGCATGGGGTTGGCATCTGCTTGTGGAAACTGACTGAATTTTGTTACATCGACCATAGGTGCCATACGCATTCCCTGTGGAGCTCCACCTCCTCCTTGCGGATACAGGTGGTATCTCAATCCGATAGCAGCGATGCCCCTCTCGTTGAGGAATGCAGCCATTTGCTTCACGTCGCTATCCCAAGCTAATGCGCGCATACCACCACCGGCACAAAGCACAACTGCACAACCGTTCGCTTTGTCTGCCTTGGGTAGATAGACCTCAATCGTGCCTGCATCGTTGTTCGCCTGATGCGTAGTCAGGTTGTAGGTTTGTTGAGCAATCAGCTTCGTGCATCCTGTCATCATCAGGATGGCAAACATATAGAAGGACATTCGTCTCATATCAGTCGCATTTACAGATCTCGTTCATCGGCTTGCGATTCTTCTCTTTTGGCTGATCGGCAGCATATCCTATAGGAATCAGCACAGCTACCTCTTCTGGTTCGTCTATGTGGAAGAGTTGGTGACAGCGCTCTTTGTCGAAATTACAAACCCAGCATGTACCGAGTCCCTGTTCAGCTGCAGCCAGACAAAGGTGCTCTACAGCAATGGCGATATCGATATCTCCATGATGTTTGCCGTCCGATCGAACCCATTCCTCATCGTGGAGGATGGATGCCATTATGATGGTTGGAGCTGTTGTAATCCATTCGCGGTTATAACATTGGCAGAGTTTCTGTCTGCCTTCCTCGCTGCTGATGATGCGAAAACGCCAAGGTTGGCGGTTCACAGCTGAAGGTGCCATTCGCACACATTCGAGCACATAGTCGAGTTTCTCTTGTTCTACAGCCTTGCTTTGGTAGTTGCGGCAGCTGTAACGCTTCTTTGTCAGTTCTAAAAGGTTCATATTGTTCGATTATTTATAGGTTTTCCATTCCCATATTCCCTTGATGCCTTCCGTGATGGTAACACGCAGATAACGATAGCGTTTGCCGATTTGGTCCGTCTGTGGAGAGCATTTTTTCAGCCCATGA
>CACZXN010000071.1:0-9808 GCA_902785075.1 uncultured Bacteroidales bacterium
GAAGAACTTCTGAAAACTCGTTTTCAAGATTCTTCTTATAAATGAAACTAATCATCTGTAAGAACCTATTCGTTTTCGTTGGTTTCGCCTTTTTCGCATATTTTCGGGATTAAAAAGAGAAATTAATGAATCAATTAACGGTAATTAATTTTCCATAACTTTCAACTAGCTGAAGATGATGGTTTTGTTTTTGTAGGTGAGGATTTTTCGCTCCACATGTTTCTGAACTGCACGTGAGAGCACAATCTTCTCAAGGTCTTTTCCCTTCAGTACCAGGGTTTCGGGTGTGTCCTTATGGGTGATGCGCACCACATCCTGCTCAATGATAGGACCGGCATCGAGGTCAGCTGTCACATAGTGACTGGTTGCACCGATGATCTTCACACCACGTTGGTATGCCTGATGATAGGGTTTTGCTCCGATGAATGCAGGGAGGAATGAGTGGTGAATGTTGATAATTTTATTAGGGTAGGCCTTGATCATCTCGTCGGATATAATCTGCATATATCGTGCCAGTACAATGAATGTGACACGTTTCTCTTTCAGCAATTCCATCTCTGCCTGTTCCACCTCACGTTTGTTCGACCAGTCTTTCTCTATCTTCCATACATAATAAGGTATGCCGAACTGCTCTGCCACAGGACGCAAG
Source organism: uncultured Bacteroidales bacterium (assembly GCA_902785075.1). GTDB lineage: Bacteria > Bacteroidota > Bacteroidia > Bacteroidales > Bacteroidaceae > Colivivens. The sequence continues at coordinate 650 of CACZXN010000071.1, forward strand.
TCTTCGTGATTGGACACGATGCAAGGGATGTCGACATTGAGTTCGCCCGCCTGATAGCGTGCGAGCAGGTCGTAGAGACAATGGTTCATCTTCGATACGAAGAGTGCCATGCGTGGTTTCACGTTACCAAAGTAGAGGCTGAACTGCATGTCGTAGCGCTGTGCATAGAGTGTGCGGATGTATTCTTCGAGTTTTTCGGATGGTACAAGGAATTTCTCGAGGGTCCACTCGACTCTCATGAAGAAGTGTTCCTCGACATGATCGACATACTGGTCGAGATAGATGATGTTTCCGTTGTTGTCGGTGATAAATTTTGTGATTTCTGTGATGATTCCCTGCTTGTCTGGACAATGCAGGAGTAGAATTGCAGTTTGTTTCATCGTTTTATTTCCTATTTATTGTTTCTGCTTTGTTTGATAATGCTATATGCTTGATAAATGCCTAGTTCGCCTGCCTTGCTGAGATCGCTGACGGCTGCCGACTGGTTCTCTGTGTAGAGATATAGGATGCCTCGATTGTAATAGGCAAGTGCGAAGTTCGCTTTCTTATTGATTGCGAGTGTGAGGTTCTCGATTGCTTCTGTCTGTTTGCCTTGCATGGCAAGAATGCATGCATAATTGTAGTAGGCTTCAGCAAATTGGGGTGCCTCGGTGATACAGCGTTTGAATGATTCTGCAGCCCGATGCAGTTGTCCTTCTCCACGCTCTCCCTGTAGCGGTAGTGTATTATCTTTTGTGAGGGAGGATTGGGTAGGCGTCTGATTCTTCAGTCGTTCTTCATCCGCTTGCATGCAGTAATCGATTCCCTGCTGGAACTCGTCGACCGTTTGTTTCGTGATACGGTATGCTTCGATGGTGTAGTCGTTGAGCACACTCTCGTTTGCTGTGTTCTCATCGTTGTTGAGCACGATGATAGGTAACAGTTTCATCTCTATCGACTTGTTCTGTATCTTTCCTCTGAACTCATCCTCATATTCTTTTGTATTGTCTTCCTCGACCAGTTGCTGGAAGTCATTAGGGTCAACTTGCGATTTCTTTCGTGTGCGGTTTTTCTGGCGACTGGTTGGGGTGGTGTAGCCATAGCGATGAGCCACATTCTCACGCAGAATATGTTCCTCGTCCTTCATCGCCCCTCGTATATCACCGATTTTCCGACGAGCTGCAGCTCTCAACTGATAGCCGTAGAGAAACTTAGGGAATTCCTCAATGACCTTCGTGTAGTCGCGTATAGCTGACTGATAGTCGCCTGTTTCATCATAGAGACGTGCACGATTGAAGAGGGTCATGATGTCATCGGGGTCGCGCTCCAGGATGAAGTCGAAGTCTTCAATGGCTTTGTTGTCTTCTCCGACAGATGCTCGCAGCAACCCTCGATTGTAATGCCCTACAAAGTTGGTGGGGTCGATATCGAGTGCAAGATCGTAATCGGACATTGCTCCACGATAGTTGTTCTGTTGAAATCGACACAATGCCCGATTGATGATGCTACGTACATTCTTAGGTTGCAAACGTATGGCTTCGTTGAGCGTGGTCTCTGCCTCTGCAAACTCCTCACGTTTCATCAGCATGGCAGACTTGAACGCAAGAGCTTCGGGGTTGAATTTCTCAACCTCCAATGCCTTGTCAGCATATTGCTCTGCAGCGATGGTGTCGCCTTCTTTCAGTTGGGTTTCTGCTTTCAGCAGATAACCATCGGCATGCTTGGGCCATTTGTCGATGAAGCGAACCAATGCAGAGTCAGCCTTTTCCAGACTATCTACTTCGAGATAACACAGTACGAGATTGTGCCAGATGGAGCGCTTGGAGTCGTCGAGATTGATTGCTTCTTCATAGTCAGATGCGGCTCCTACATAGTCTTTCAGGTTGATGCGCGAGAGACCTCGCACCTCGTATGAGTTGACATAATAGGGATTGAGCAAGATGGACTTGCTACAGTCGACCTCAGCTCCCGTATAGTCCTCGAGGTAGAACTTTGCGAGTCCTCTGAAGAAGTATGGTTCATAGAGGTGTGGTTTGGCAGAGATGACTTGACTGAAATACTGAATAGAGAGCGCGTAGTCGTCGTAGGATAGGGCGTTACGGCCAATAATCATCATCCGCTCAGCATTGATTTGTGCAGAGAGCAGCAGGGAACATCCCCATACGAGTAGAGCGATGACCGGACGAATTATCATATCCAAAAACGAATCTCTTTACCTATTATTCTTCTAATCTCTTCATCTATTAAGCCATTAAGCACCTAAGCCGTTAAGCTTACGAACCATGCTTGATTTTATAGGAACAGTTGACGTTTCCTTTTGACATCGCAAGGAGTTTCTTCTTGATGAGTTGCTTTCGCAAAGATGAGATGTGGTCGATGAATAGTTTGCCTTCAAGGTGGTCGTACTCGTGCTGGAATACGCGTGCAGCAAATCCGTCGATCCACTCATCGTGTGGTTGCATATTTTCATCTAAAAAGGTGACATGCACGGACTTTGGACGACGAACACTTTCGTGAACCCCAGGAACACTCAGGCATCCTTCTTCGATGACCTCCGTATCGTCACTCTCTTCGAGAATCTGCGGATTGATATATGCATGCAGGAACCCTTCGTATTCGGGATAGTCTTCCTTCAGTGCATCAAGGTCGATGACGAACAGACGGATAGACAGTCCTACCTGTGGTGCAGCGAGTCCAACACCGTCTGCTTTTTTCATGGTTTCGAACATGTTTTGTATCAGTTCCTGCAGGTTGGGATAGTCAGTCGTAATCTCTTCCGTTTCTTTTCGGAGTACTTGCTGACCGAATAGGTACATTGGTAGTATCATAATCTTATTATCTATTAGACGATTGACAGTTTCCGATTAATATTTATTGTTCTATTTATTTCTTTAATGTTTCCATATAATCTTGCAAGATGATGGTAGCACTGATTTTGTCGACGAGTGCCTTGTCCTGACGGGCTTTGCGACTGATGCCGCTTTCGATCATCGCTCGATGTGCCAAAACCGATGTGAAACGTTCGTCGTACAGTTCCACTACGATGTTTGGGTAGAGTTTCCTCAGACGGTTCACAAAGGGTGTGATTCGCTTCATGTTTTCCGAATCCTCTCCGTTAGTCTGCTTGGGATAGCCTACTACGATACGCTCCACCTGTTCCTTCGATAGATAGTCGGCAATGAAGTCGAAGAGTTGAGCGGTCTCAACTGTGGTCAGTCCGTTTGCAATCATCTGTAAAGGATCGGTGACAGCCAATCCTGTACGTTTCTTCCCGTAGTCAATTGACAGAATGCGTGCCATGTTAGAATTGTCCTTTGGCTTTCAGGTATTTACTGATTGCGAGGTTCTCCTGACAATTGGCATCTACCTTCGATGCATAGCAGTTTTGCCACAGCGCTTGAGCTTCGAGATAGTCGGAAAGGGTTTCCATACCCACCTCGTATTGCTGCTTCGACAGTTTCATGTTTACTTCTGCTTGTTCGAGTGCAGAGTCACATAGTTTGGAAACCTTTTTGGCTTCTTCCATGTTGTTGCGTGCCTGTTGCAGCTCCAGCTTCATCTTCTCGTTGAGGTCGTCCTGCTCCAGTTGGGCAATAATCTGCTTGGTTTTCGCAGAACGAATCTTATTGGTGTTTTCACCAAAAGTGAGGATTGGAATCTTCACACCAATACCAACAGACGCAGATGCTCCGTTGATGAGTTTCTTTCCTCCGAGTTCTCCACCGTTGGTGTATGTCACACCTCCCATCATCACTACGTTGGGCAGATAGTCGCTGCGGGTGAGGTTCACTTGTTTTTCTGCCAGTTCCACCTTTTTGTTCAGCAGCGCATATTCCTTACGGTTAGATATGTCGAGCGGATCCTCCGATTCTAAAATCCATGCGGATGATTCTACCCACTTGTTGTCAACATCGATGTCTGCCGTTAGTGGTTTGCCTATATAGTGGCAGAGGTTCATGCGGGCAAGTCGGTAGGCATTCTCAGCCTTAGAGATGTTAAGGTCGGCTTCGTTGATTTTCACCTGCACTTTCATCTTGTCGTTGCGGGTCTTCAACCCATGAGCTACGGCACTCTCCACGTTCTTCATCAGCTCATCGAGCAGGTCTTTATACTTTTGAGCTACTACGATCATTTCCTTTGCCTTGACAGCCAGTATGAATGCTTCTTCGGTCTTCACGATGATGTCCTCTTCTGTGAGTGCCGCATTCAGATGTGCCATTTCCTTTCCGATGAGTGACATTTGGTAGGCGGTCGTAATCTTACCACCCATATAAATAGGTTGAGTGAGTAAGACGCCACCCATGAAGACGTTCTTCACTTTCAATTCCATTGTTTGGTCAGGGAAGTCAGCATACTGGTTCAGGGTGTAACTTCCGTCTGCATTTACTGTCACGTTCGGCACATACTGTCCTGCTGCGGCTGAGTAGTTGTAGATAGGCAGATGTCCACCAGTAATGGTCAGGTCGCCATGAGCGGTAGAGTAGAGGTCCATTGCCATAAGGTTGATGCGTGGGAAGAAGTTCGACTTATACGACTTAACGTCATAGTCCAATTGTGTTTCCTGCGCTTTAGCCTTCGCTATTTCCTTGTTGTGCTCGCGTGCCATATCTCTACACTGTTGAAGATTGAGCGTCTCAGTCTGTGCCTCACACAGGGTAGGGGCGAGCATCACGATAAGGGCATATATGATATTACGTTTCATGCTTTTACTTTGAAGAATAATGAATAGAGTACAGGGATAAAGATGAGGGTAATGAGGGTTCCCATGAACAGACCACCCATGATGGTGACAGAGAGGGAACCGAACATTGCATCGGGCACAAGTGGTATCATGCCCAGAATGGTTGTCAGCGAAGCCATCATCACAGGACGCAGACGGCTCTTCGAACTGTTGATGAGTGCATCGTATGGGTTCATGCCGCTGTTGATTTCAAGGTTGATTTCGTCCATCAGTACAATTCCGTTCTTAATCATCATACCGATAAGTCCCAACACACCCACAATGGCTACGAATCCGAATGCCTTACCCGAGATGAGTACAGAAGGAATCACACCTGTGAGGATGAGCGGAATACAGCAGAAGATGATGGCAGGTTTCTTATAGTCCTTGAACAGCAGGATCAAGATTCCGATCATCAGGATAATCGCTAATGGGAAGTTGGCAAACAGGTATTTCATAGAGTCATCGCTAGCTTTCTTCTCTCCCTGCCAAGACATTGTATAGCCTTCGGGCAGTTGTATCTTTGCCAATTCTTTCTCTAACGAAGCACGTGCCTCTTCTGTGCCTACACCAGGACGAGGACTGCACTGAACGCGTTGTGCTCTTTGTCCGTTATAGCGCATCACAACGGGATCTTCCCATTCCACCCGAATGTCTGAGGTGATTTGTCGCAACTGTGTGGTGCTGGTCAGTTCTTCTATCACATCTTCTTTCTTTATCGAACCCGTCAGGACCTTCATCAGGTATTCCTTGTTGGCAACACGCGAAATGTTAGGCAGCAAGCCAAACACCTCTACATTTTTCAGGTTGTCGATGTTCTCTCCGTCGTCGTCCACGCACTTCACATACACCTTCTTTGGATTGATACCCTCGAAGAAGGTAGCAATAGGAATACCGCCTGTGTAGGCAAGTACGGATGTACCCACTTCGCTACGCGATAATCCACTGTTGCGGGCAGCTGACTGGTTGTAGTCCACAGAGAGTTTTGGACAGCGTGGCTCCCAGTCGGTCGTAGGCAGATACACCTTGTCGCTCTTTCTTACCACAGCCATTGCAGAGTCGGTCAACTGATGTAGCACCTCAGGATCGGGACCTGTAAACATGGCCTCGATAGGGTATTTCTTATACATCAAGTTGTATCGTTTCAGCTTGATATAAGCTTGAGGGTAGCGTTTGCAGAGTTCGTTCTGGATATCATCGATGTTGTCCACGAGGTCGGATGGCGATGTGAAGTCGATAATCAGTTCTCCATATGCCAACGATGGGGTAGCGATGCTTCTCACCAGATTATAACGGCTCGGTGTGCCGCCAATTGAAGTGGTGATATGTTTGATTTCCTCTCGGGTCTTCAGATACTCGCTGATTTCCTTCAAGTCTTTCTCTACTTGGGTAGAATTATTGCCTTCAGGCAGTTTGTACTCCATATAGAGCTGGTCGTATTCCATGTCGGGGAAAAATGCCTGATCGAGGAACTTATAACAGAAAGCACTGATTGCGAATAAAGCGATAGCACCTATGACGAATGTGATGCGATGGTTCAATCCGAAACGCAGGATACCTTCGAGAATGGTATAAGCCTTCCCCTTGTACATATCCTCCAGCTCGTCTGTCTGGTTATTGGCTTCGTTCAGTGATGCTCTCACAGCCTTCTTGGTGAACAGCAACCGCTTACACATGATCGGTACATGAGTAAGAGCCAGCAGCCAACTGAGCAACAGCGAAACGGCAATCACAATAAACAAGTCACGCACATACACACCTGCTGTATCAGGACTCATGAAGATAGGCAGGAAGGCAAGGATGGCAATGAGGGTTGCACCCAGGAGTGGCATAGCTGTCTTGCGTCCAATGCTTGTCAAAGCTTCGATATGCGGTTTCCCTTTCTTCTTGTCAACAAGGATACCGTCAACAATCACGATAGCGTTATCAACCAACATACCCATCGCCAGGATAAACGATGCCAGACTGACACGCTGCAGTGTACCGTCGAATCCACTCAGTATCAGGAACGAACCGAATACGATGGTTACCAGACTCATTCCGATAATCAGTCCGCTCTTCATGCCCATTGTGAAAATCAGTACGACAATCACAATCAGCACAGACTCCAACAGGTTGATAAGGAATGTGTTGAGGGCGTTCGAAACACGCTCGGGCTGGAAGAACACCTTGTGGTATTCCACACCGGCCGGCAGACGGTTTTCGATGGCAGCCAATCGTTCTTCTACAATCGCACCGATCTTCGTCACGTCCTTCTCTGCCAGACAAGCCACAGAGATACCGATAGCACGTTCGCCGTCATACTTCAACGCATTACGGGTAGGATTCTCATAAGACGTCTCTACCAAAGCGATGTCTCTAATGCGTAGCTGCTTGTCGTCGTGACCTTGAATCAGCATGTTTCCGATATCTTCGGGGTTGTTGAAACGGTCGCTTACACTCACACGGATGCGGTTATTACCATTGTCGTAATAGCCGGCGTACACCGTCTTGTTCTGACCGTTCAGGGTTTGAATCACCTCCATCGGCATCACACCCAGGTTGGCCATCTTGTCCTGATGCAACTCTATGTTGATACACTGACTGCGTTTGCCATAAATATCCACACGGCAAACACCATCAATGTCGATCAGTTCGCGTTTCATCAACTCAGCATAGTCGCCCAGTTCGTTATCTTCCAATCCGTCACCCGTCAGGGCGTAGAACATACCATACACATCACCGAAATCGTCTCTCACGATTGGCACACTTGCGTCAGCAGGCAACTTGCTCTGCACGTTTGTCACCTTGCGGCGAACCATGTCCCATTGCTGTTCTATATCCTTTGTGGTTGTCAGCAGTTCCACCGTGATGATGCTCAGGTCGTTCATCGACTGACTCTGTACATTATCGACAGAAGCAACCTCGCGGATTGCCTTCTCAATCTGGTCAGTCACCTCCAATTCCACCTGATGAGCTGAAGCACCAGGGTAGGTGGTTACGATCATTGCCTGACGCACTTTGATGGCTGGGTCTTCCAATTTCGGCATCTTCAGGTAACTCAGGAATCCACCAATAATCAGCACCACAATCATGAAGCTGACCAGTTTCGTATTATTTAATGCCCATTTACCAAAATCCATTCTTATTTTCTATTTGACAATTGACAATTGACAATTGACGATTTCGTTTTTCGTCTTTCGTTATCGTTATCGTTTTTCGTCTTCGTTCCTTAACCGTTCTCTTGCTCTAAAGCCTTACAGCAGCCCACCAATGTTCGATTCCGAACTCTTTGGCATTGGTTTCACCTTCTGCCCCTCAGAGATGTGATGTACACCAGCAGTCACGACGGTCTCACCATCAGAAAGTCCACTAGCTACTTCAGCCGTTCCGTTACGGTGCAGACGCTTCACAGTTACGCTGCGGCTCTTCACCGTCTCGCTCTTCGGGTCGAATACGAATACTTTCGTTTCACCCTTGTCTTCAAAAATAGCACCTGATGGGACCGATAGGTTTACATCCGTAGAGTCGCTGTCATAGCCCACATACACCATTGTTGTCATTCCCGGAGTAATCTTCGAGCGGTCGTAATGACCCATGAAACGTAGGCGTACGGTGTAAAGCTGATTCGAGTTCGCCTCAGCACTCATGCTGTGCAACTTCAGAGGGAATGTCTCTTCGGGCAGCAAGTCAAACTTACAATACATCGAACTCATGCGGTCGCGATTCGCATAGTCGTAGGCAGGTATGTTGATTTCCACCTCCAGCGTTCCGCTTCCGAACATCGAGACGATAGGCATACCAGCAGAAACCGTCTCACCTCCTTCATGCATCACCTCCTGGATGTAACCGTCGATTGGAGCATATAGCTTTGTGTCAGCCAGTTGGTTGCGATGATTGTTCAGCTTCTGAGTAATCTGCTCCAATCCGTAGCGAGCCTTGTCGTAATTGCTTGCAGTCGTATTTTCTTCGTTATACATGGCGATGATACGCTCTGCATCCGCCTTGATGCTCGCATATTCCGCCTGAGTGGCATTCAATTGTGTCTGATAGTCGCGAGGATCCATTGCAGCGAGTAACTGACCTTTGCGCACATGATCACCAGCTTTCACATACACTTTAAGGATAGGACCGCTTACACGGAACGACACATTGATATCGTCCGCTGATTTCGTCTTACCTGGGAACGTGAGGGTATTCATGCCACTCTCGCTACCCACCACTTCAGTCTTCACGTACTGAATCTCTGTCTTGTCGGTCTTTTTTTCATTGCATCCGCACACCAAGAGTGGGGACACAGCCAACAGCACTTTGTAAATCATTCTCATATTACTCATATTATTCATTTACTCAATCTCTCTTTTTCTGTTTTTTTTATTCACTTTTCTCTTCCTTTCACTAAGAGTGAAGCATTTCAAAATACAAAGTTATGAAGAAAAACTGATATAGCATACCTTTTTTTTGTAAAATTATCAATAATT
>CACZXN010000071.1:9890-20882 GCA_902785075.1 uncultured Bacteroidales bacterium
CAAAAGGGAGTGAAAAAGAAACATTGAAAGAGTGGAGATTGACCTTTCAAAACACGCATAAAAATTTGCAGCCCCTAGGGGCTACAAAATTTTCCCTTAAGGGTAACGAAAAAAAGGGTAGGGCGATGGTATGAAGTTCCTTCTTCAATTCATCGATTCGCAGACCTTAAATGTGGTATATGGCAGCTGTGCCAAACGTAAGCGCAATGGGTATGCTGGAGGTGAGGAGTGACTTCTTATATCAATAAGTTTGGTACGTACTCTTGGCAGGATAACCAGTAATGCGTTAAATGAACTCGAAAAGGTTACAGAAACCTGTGATGGTGAAGATGGAACGGACGTTGTCGTTGATGCCCTTGATAAAGACATGCCTGCCTTTTCCCTTGGCATTCTTCAAAATGCCGAGGAATATACGGAGACCTGCTGATGAGATGTACTCCAGACCTGTACAGTCGAGAATGATGTCCTTTCCCTCTACATCGTAGAGAGAACTCATTGCCTTTTCTGTTTCTGTGGCTGCTGCAGTGTCAAGACTGCCTACCAGAATGGCAACCATGTTGCCGTCTTGCTCTTGAATTGTTACGTTCATAACCTTATTATTATTATACTATTATAAAATTGTTTAGCAGTTAGTGAGTTCCTCTCTCCTTTTGGGTGGAGTCGGATGGGGCTTCTATCTTTTTTCTCAGTGTCAGTACATTGAGGCCGCCCATTCGCTCGTAGTTGATGGAATCCATATTCTGACGTATGATGTGGATGCCAAGTCCGCCAATGTTACGTTCGTCAGCTGAAAGGGAGGTATCGACTTCAGCTTGAACGGTGGGGTCGAAGGGTTTGCCGCTATCGATGATGGTGAATATCAAATCTACATCGTTCGAAGCAGCTTTTATGGTCACGTCACCATGTTGTTCTGGTGCGTAGGCGTATTTCATCACATTGACAACAGCCTCTTCTATAGCCAGTTTTATCTGCATAGTGGCAAACTCGTCAAAACCAACACTTTGGCAAGCCTCTTCCACAAACACATTCAGCCGTGGCACTTCTTTTGTGTCGTTTGGCAGCACAATGCTTTTCAGCGTTTTAATGTCACTCTGCTGACGGATGTACTGTATGGCCATCATGGTCAAGTCGTCGCTTTGTTCGGCATCGCCCACGAATTTGTGGACTGCATCGGTCATCATGTTGATGAGTTGGCGCGGCTCCTGCTGTTGCTGGTCGAGTGCCTTTATAGCTATTTCGTTGACACGCTCCATCTGGAACTGGTTCTTGTTGGCATCCATGGCCTCTGTCAATCCATCGGTGAAAAGGAGGATGGTGGTGCCGGTGAAGATATGTGCTTCCTGTAGCGTATATTCCCATGAGGGCATGAAGCCGACAGGGATGTTGGCGTCGCATGTCAGTTCGCCTACGCCTGCTCCGATGAGCAAAGGAGCATCGTGACCTGCGTTGCAGTAGTGCAGACGGCCCGTAGGTAAGTCGAGCACTCCGACGAAGAGGGTGACGAACATGTTGGTCTTGTTCATGTCGGCAATCGTCTTGTTCATCGTGGTTACGATGCGGTCGGGCATCGACTCTTGGGCTGAAACGGTTCTAAAGGTAGAACGGGTGACGGCCATGAAGAGAGAAGCGGGTACGCCCTTACCTGATACATCACCGATACAGAAGAAGAGTTTCTCGTCGCGAAAATAAAAGTCGAATAGGTCGCCACCTACTTCCTTGGCTGGGGTCAACGAAGCATAGAGCTGTACATCGTCGCTGTCAGCCTTGGTGGGGAATTTTTCGGGCAGCATGCCCATCTGTATATTACTGGCAATGCGGAGGTCGCTCTCTATCGAGGCTTTCTGGGCTGTGGTGATCTTCAGTTCATCGATGTATTTCACCAACGACTGTTGCATGTTTCCGAACGAGTGGCTCAGTTGCCCTATCTCATCGGTACGTTGGAAGTTGGGCAATTGGGTGTCGAACTGTCCCGAGGCGATGGTCTCTGCCTCATGAGCTAGCTGCTGTAAAGGTTTCAGTTCGCGTGTGATGATGCGGATGAACAAGTAGAGCATCAATAACAAACCAAAAGAGACGATGGCCATGACGGTGCGACGTAGGCGGTCGAAACCACTGAAGATATCACTCTCGGGACAGACGATAGCCATCGAACACCCTGTTTTACCTAAGGGCTTGTAGAAGACATAACTGTCCACGCCATCGATGGTCATGCGCTTCATGCCCTCTTCGCCATGCTGCATGGCATAACCTAGAGCGGTCAGGGCCGTATCGGGTTGCTCCAATGTCGGTGTGAAAATGGTCTGGCGGGTGATTTTCGTTGTGTCGGGATGTACGAAATAGGTTCCTCCACGTCCAATCATGATGCTGTAGGAATTGGGGTAAGGCTTGACGGACGAGATGGTCTGCGAGAGCCAAGAGATGGAAAGGCTAGTGTTAATGACGCCTATCATCTTTCCTTGTCTGTCTGAGATGGTCTGGCAGTAACTGGTTACCATCTCGTTTGTGTTCGTAGCCACATCGAGATCCATGTAAGGTTCTGTCCAACATGGTTTTTCCAGTAGCTGGGGCATGAGATACCAGTCCGCAAAGAAATACTGATAGTGGTCGCTTCCACCTTGTATGGTACGGATACTATTACCTACGTGTTTGGTGTAGGCAGAGAAGTAGCGACCTTTGTCCTTGAAGTAGTAAGGCTCAAAGGCGATGGAACAGTTAAAGAAATCAGGATTGTTCTCTAGCATGCTTCGACTATAGACGAACATCGAATCAGCTTTGTCAGGATGGCGCTGCACAAGCCATTTCGTCATGTCGGATGCCACCTCCACGCGGTTCAAGATGCTGTCAACACGCAACGAGGTCTTGTCGAGAATCTGAGTGGCGTGGCTGACAGCTTCAAGACGTACTGCTTCACGAGCCTGATAGAAAAGGAAGCCAAGGGCTGCAATGAATATAACCGCAGCAAACATAACCACCCACAGGCTAACCCTGACAGATAGTTTGCGACGGATATATGCGATAATTTCTTTCATTCGATATTACGTTATAATATTAGTACGTCATTTTGACAACTCCTCATAGGTTATCTCGCGGCTCAGCATCTGGTTCTCCTTCATCAGGCGGCTGGCTAATCGAACCATGTCGGGACGTAGCCGGAACTCACGCTGTTTAGATTCACGATCCACCTGCAGACGCAGCACTTCCTTAAGCATTAACCGTTGCATTACGCGGTTCGTAGCGATGTGATTCTTTTCCACGTATTGCATCACAATATCAAGTGTCTCATCAGGATGGGCGGCAGCCCATTCCCAACCTTTCTTGCTGGCTTGAGCGAAACGGTGTGCCAGATCCTTATGTGCCTCATAATAATCGCGAGTCATATAGACACCATCCTCCTGCACATTATAGCCGTGATCGCAGAAACGGTATACATTTTTGTCGGTCATCTTGATGCCCGCCTGCATTAACTGGTAGTACTCGTTATAACTCATGGCCAGCGTAGCATCGAGAGCTCCAGACACAAACAGGTTTACGTTTTGGGCAAAGCGTACCCAGTTGTAGTTCAGATGGTCCTTCTTGCTCATGCAGATAGCCAACTGACCGAATTCCACACTCCAGATGCCGACACGAGCCCCCTTCTGTGTCAGAGGGTCCTTGTCGCAAGCTGAGACTATAACCATCGCATTGTTCATTGATGTTTGTAGGATGTTAACTAAGGGGATACCACCATCAATAATCTCCATCGCCTGACAGACCTGCAGTGTTGTAGCCTGACACTCGTTGTTACGCAAGCGGCTCATGGCGGGCTGCGTAGCAGTTGGATGTTCTATTCTCACTTTTACTCCAGCGTTGCGATAAAAACCCTTTGCCTCGGCCACGTAGTAGCCTGCAAATTGAGCCTGTGCCGTCCATTGGGGTGTGAATACGATGGTTTCGTCTTGCGCAGATGCTATCTGAGCCGTCGCTATCATCGCGAACAATAACAATATGTAGAATGACTTTTTCAATTGATTATGGATGTAAGGGGGTTAAAGGATAAATTAAATTGACGATAAAGATGTTTGCGGCCAGAATGATGAGGTTCATCAGCAGACCGATGCGCAAGAAGTCGCTGAAACGGTAGCCGCCAGGGCCATAGACCAACATATGGGTGGGTGATCCAATAGGAGTAGCAAAACTGCTGCTCACGCTGATCATTAGGGCGATGAGGAAAGGGTAGGGATCATAACCCAATTTTTCTGCGGCTTCATACATGATGGGGAAGAACATGGCTCCTGCTGCTGTGTTCGAGATGAACTCGGTGATAAACGTGGCAACAAAGCAGATGGCCGTCATCACTATGATGGGGTTTGTACCGCAGATGTCGAGAATACCAAAGGCCAACCGCTCTGCAATACCCGTCTTCTGGATGGCCAGTCCTAGTACGACAGAAGCAGAAAACACCATCAAGATGTCCCAGTTGATTGCCTTCATGGCCTGGTTCGGACTACAGCAACGGAATAGAAGCATGGCTGCAGCAGCGATGAATGCGCATTGTAGCAGCGGTATGACCCCCAAGGCCGAGAGCACCACCATCGCTATCATGATTATGGTAGAAACCAGTGTTTTCGGACCGATATTGAGCACCTCTTCACCTTTCACCAGACCATGCGTTTTTTCCAGTTCCAGAATGTCCTTGATAGTTCCAGCAAACACCATGTGGTCACCACCCATGATGAATTCATTTTCTTCTATAGGCACCGCAACGTTGTCGAAGTGGCGCATCTTAATCAGTTTTCCGCCTTTCACGTTGAGCAGCCCTGCATAGCCAAGCGTCTCACCGATATACTTATTGGTTGAAGGTACCAACATCTCAACGGTGTACTCTGCCGTATCCTCTGAGTCTGATTCTGGGGCCTTACGATCGGGCAATAGACGGCGCATTGCGATGATACTGAGCACACCAATAAATAGGCAGAACAATCCTGGTATCGTTGTTGCCAGCACGTTCATCGTTGTGCCTGTGTTGTCGGCATAAAGTCCCGATATAATCAAGTTGGGTGGCGTACCTATCAATGTGCAGACACCTCCCATACCTGAGGCGTAGCTTAGGGGGATCAACAGTTTCGAGGGCGAGATGCCCAGTTTCTTGGACCACATCTTGACGATGCCCACGAAGAGTGCCACCACAGTCGTATTACTGAGGAACGAACTCAGTGCAGCCACAGGCAGCATCAGCCTTAAGACCGCCTTCGAATAGCTCTTTGGCTGTCCAAGCAAGTTCTTGACAATCCACTGAAGCACGCCAGTATAGGTCAGACCCGCCACGACAACAAACAGTACTCCGATGACTACTACTGAACCAGAGCTGAAGCCCGAAAAGGCATCATTTGCATCGAGTACACCTGTTACAAACAGAATCCCGATAGCACCCAGAAAAACCAGATCGGCACGTAGCTTGGTGAACAATAGCACGGAGAACATTGTGAGCACCGTAACGATGGTTATCCACGCATACAGGTTAAAGCCTAGAATTTCAATCGATTCCATTATTATTCTTTTTCATCTTCGTTTGTTTGGACGTTATCTACTTAACGATTATGCGGATCGTGTTGCCATCTATATTGATGTCATGGCAGAAGTTTCGCAGGATGGTCAGCGCCAAATCATCGCTCTCGTCAGAGAAGAGACCTTGATTGACTTCCTGTGGACAGTTGATTGTGAGCAGAAGGGTGTCATCCTGCTCGGTATAGGACAGCGTGAGGCGTGTGCCAGGCTGGATGGTAGTCCCACCTGAGCCGAGGATAGCGAGCGACTCGTCGATAATGTGAAGCACACCTTCAGTTCGCTGGCCTGACAGGTTGTATTGTTGACAGAACTGTTCCATTTGTGCCATCATGGCATACCAGTCAAATTGTTCACTCTCGATGTTGAATGTCGTCTCGTGTATCTGCTGTATGAACTGCTTAGTGCGTTCACGCTGTGGATGTTCGAAAAGTTGTGTTGGGGTGCCATCCTCATAGACTATACCGTCTGCAAAGAACAACACGCGACTACTTACCTGACGGGCGAAGCGCATCTCGTGGGTCACCACAATCATCGTCATGCCATCTCGTGCAAGCCGTGTCATAACGCCCAGTACTTCGCTCACCATCGTGGGGTCGAGGGCAGATGTGGGCTCGTCGAAGAGCAGTATCTCTGGCTCCATGGCCAATGCACGTGCAATGGCTACACGTTGCTTCTGTCCACCGGAGAGTTGATTTGGTAAAGCATCAGCTCGTTCGGACAGTCCCACCGTCTGCAGTAGCTCACGGGCTTTTTGCTCTGCTTCCTCACGACTCTTACCAAGCAGTTGCATGGGAGCCATACATAAGTTATCGAGCACCGACATACCATTGAACAGGTTGAACGATTGGAACACCATTCCCATACGTCGACGAAGCATAGGGACGTCAGCATCAGGAGACAGGATGTCTTGCCCGTCGATGAGGATGCTACCTTTTGTGGGTTGTTCAAGCAGATTAAGGCAACGCAGGAAGGTGCTCTTACCCGTACCTGAAGGCCCGATGACGGAGATGACCTCGCCCTTGTGTACCTCGACATTGATGTCGCGTAGCACGTCAAGGGTACCGAAACTCTTCTTCAGACCAGAGATGCTGATGAGTGGACTGTTCGTTTTACTATCAACAGATTTTCCGTTTCTTGATTTGCGTTTGCCGATAGAGCGGACAATAAGCCACGTACCGACACCTATTATTATTACGAGGATCGTCACACCCCACCATGGGAATCTGCTTCCCTCGCTTTTCGTAGCACTCTGCTGCGATGGATTCGTGAGTATTCCCGCTTCCCCTTTTCGTGTGAGCAGCATGATATGCGACTCTATATATCCGTCGGAGAAGAGCACCTGCTTCTGTCTCTCCTCTGTGATGCTTATCGACCCCATAGCCATATCGACTTTACCCGTCTGTACAGCGGGAAGTTCTGCAGCGAATTCCATCTCAAGATACTCCAATTGCCAGTTACGTCGATTGGCCCACTCGGTCAGCAGGTCTATTTCTAAGCCTGAGGGTTCTCCAGAACTGATAAAGCTGAACGGAGGCATTGCCGGGCAGATGGCTACAGATATCTTCTGCCCCGTGCCGCGCTGTTCGGGAATGGCAATTGTAGAGGGATCGTCGGCATTTTTCCATCGATCGTAAATCCGCTGGTAGGTGCCGTCGCGTCGGATATCAGCAAGGAAGCTGTCGAAGTCCTGCTTCAGTTGAGTGTTTCCTGAGTGAAAACAAGCTCCAATAGGCATTGGGGGAAGACCGGCGCTTACTGAATCTACCTTCGAAGCAATCTCTTTGTTGAATATCACTGAAAGATTTTCTTCTCCAATCACATCCACTCTGCCACTCTCCAATGCAGCCAACATGTCTGGTACATTACCCATTCTCATGATCTCTGCATCGGGTGCCATATCGGTGACTGCCATGTCTTGTATACTGCCGAGAACGACACCTACACGTTTGCCTGAGAGAGCCTTGAATACGTCAGGAACATCTGTTGCTTCGGTGGTTTTGTTCGAGGTCATTATCACTGGTACATAGCACACCGTTCCACATAATACCAGCATCGCTGCAGCCAAGAGGGCTTTCATGTGATGCCGCTTCACCAACGATGTCAGCAGCAGTCCGATGAGCCATGCAATGAGGAAGTAGATTATGGCCGTCAGGATAATAGGGAAGAAGGCGTCGAATGTGCGTGAGCGTATCAGGTCGGATGCATGAGTTATGTCAGTCACGGCAATGAAGCCCACGATACTTGTTTCTTTCAGTAGGGCCACTACCTCGCCCTGATAGACGGGTAGCACTGATTTGATTACTTGTGGCAGTACAATCCTGAAGAACGTCTGTCTACGCGAATAGCCCAAGGCTAATCCTGCTTCCGTTTGTCCGCGGTCGATGCTCTGTATGGTGGTACGCAGCATCTCGCTGATGGCTGCAGAGGTACATATGGCGAAGGTAACGATGGCCACCACAATGCCCGTAGCGTCCATCGGAGCCATTATTACATAGTACATCAGCATGAGCAGCACCAGCACGGGTGTGCCGTGCATCAGTTCAATATACACTTTGGCGACTTCTCGCAACCATGCTCGGTTACTCATTCGCATCCAACACACCAGTCCACCCAATATTGTTCCTAATACGGTGGCGCAGAAAGTGATGATGAGCGTCACCTGCAGACCATTGAGAATCATCCTATAACGATCCTCGGCTATCAGGTTGTTGGTGAAACTCTCCGTCAGAGAAGTACAACCAGTCAGGCCTATACAACAAACGAGGATAGTGGCGAGCCGCCAGTCAAGTATATTTTTCATTTTTATTATTTATTAGTTAATATTAATTAAAGCACTAACACTATTACAGGAAATACATCGGATCCCTTGGATATATCGATTGCCTTTTTCCTGCAAAGATAAGAAAAGTTTTGTATTCGTGTTTGCTTTTATTCTTAAAATTGCGAAAAAAATTTCAATTAATGTGATTATTATGTGAAATCAAAAGAAAATGGTGCGTTTTCGTATCGACATGACACAGACATGGAACAAGGGAAACAGAAAAAGACCACTCGGTAGACCGAGTGGTGCACTTCTCCTATTTCTTTCAAAAATTATAAATGAACAAACTTTAGCGGACCATGATTTTCTTTCCGTTGATGATGTAAAGTCCCTTCTTCAGTGCGTTGATTCGCTGACCTTGAATGTTGTATATGGCTCCTTCGCCTTTGGTGAATGTGGTTGAGAAGGTCATGTCATCAATGCCTGTTATAGGATTCTCTCCGTCGTTACTGAAGAAGATTTCCGACAGGTAAACGGTAGCACTGCCTGAGCTGCTGAAACCAATCATCTGTACTTTCTTCAGATCGAGGTCCTTCCCACCTACAGTCTTGAGGTCTTTCAGTTCAATCACTACTTCTTTCTGTCGCTGGAAGGCAATCTCGTAGTAGTCGCCTGCAGCATTGCTGGTGTTGTAGATACGTAGGGTAGGTTTGGCAGATGATGGGAGGCGTAGACGAACAACGAGGTACTTGTAGTCGGATATATCAATCCCGTTGGTGTATTTCCATCCTCCAAGTCCGTCCTTACCGGTGGTGAGTGCCAAGGTCTTGCCGTTGAAGGTTCCTGAGCCTGAGAGGGATGGGTTGAGTCCGCTTTCGGTCAATGGGAACATCTCAATCTTTACTGTGATATCGGTTGTTACGGTCTTGCCATCTTTGTCTTTGAAACTGACGTGGATGGTAGTGGTTCCTTCTGTGTTGCCAGCTACGACCTTGATGCCATCGACCTTTGCTATGTTCTCGTCATCAATCGTGAAGTCGCAGCGCCGGGTTATGTTGTGTGAGGTGCCATCGGCTTCGTTACCATAAATGGCGATTGTTGCATTTTGCCCAGGTGTGAGAGTCATTTCGCTCGAGCGTACTGTAAGGTCTGTAACAGAAAACTCTGCTGTTGATTCGTTTTTCTCGAGAATGCTGAGCATCACTTCTGCATATCGACGGCCTAATTCTCGGTATCCTGCTGCTGAGAAATGCCAAGGATCATTACCATTGCCTGGGAGTTTGGCAGCTGATATCACATACGATGTAGGAACTACTTGTGGCATACGGGCTACCTGATTATTGTGGCTTGAGCAACTGCCACCCATGTCTGCATAGAGAACCTCGCCAACAAGGAGTGGTACTTCTTCGGCTGTTAAACCGAGGTCGTTCAGTATGTCGTTATAGATTTTCTTCACCATGTTGGGCCAATTGGGGTCATTACAGTTCGAGCAGCCTTGATGAAGCAGGATACCTTTGATGACTCCGGCTTTTTGTGCAATCTTGGCCATATCGATGAGTCGGCCATAAGGGTTGCTACCATAATGGTTGCGAGCCAGCTGTGCCCACCACTCGTTCGGATTGTCTTTCATCTTCTGCTGGTATTTGTCCTTGTCGAACATTTCGATAGGACTTCCACCCATAGCTACCGGGATGACGCCGATCTTCACATTGGGTAATTGTTCCACCATCGTGCGACCGAACCAATCGCATGGGCCAAGGCCGCCATTGGGGTTCACAAGTGGTGGTGTTGCTTTGTACCATTTGCCGGTAGTACGTTGGGGTGATACATTGGTGTTGTTGCAGGTTGCCAGCAGTTGGAAACGTTCTGGGACATTATTTCTGTCAATGGCTTCAGGCTGTGCATTGCCCTCCATGTTGGACTGACCGAACGCGAGATAGATGTGGAAGTTGGGATCTTGTGCGAACGATGCTGCACAAAGCATCATCATAGCAAGTAGGGATGTTAATCGTTTCATATTGTTCAGTATTTTGTTGTTGATAATTGATTTGCACCGCAAAAATACGAAATATTTACCATTTAACCATTTACCATTTACTATTTTTTTGTAATTTTGCAAAGAAAATAGAATAATAAGGAGTAAAAATGGCAAACAAAATAGAAACACTACATTTCCGTTCTGATGCTTTCAGTACGGATTTCAAGCGAGAACTGTCCTACGATGTATTAGGTCGTGATTTGTTGAACTGTGCAGAGAATCATGCTTCGAAGCGTGGCTTTGGTTTCAGCGACTTGCTGAAAGCGAACCACTCATGGGTGTTGTCGCGTCTGTCGATCGAGATGTCACAGATGCCTCCCATCTATAGCAACTATCATATTGATACATGGATTGAGAATGTGTATCGCATGTTTACCAACCGTAATTTCTGTATCAAGAACGATGCGGGTGAAGTGTATGGTTATGCACGCTCTATCTGGGCAATGATTGACAATACAACACGTCAGCCTTTGGATTTGGTGTCATTCTACGGTGAGGAATTCCAACAATGGTTGGGACCTGAAATACCGTGTGAGATGGATACACATAGTCGTCTTCGTCCGCTCACCGATGTGGAACCTGTTTCTACCATCGAGGCTAAGTATAGTGACCTGGATTGTAATGGACACTTCAACAGCATCAAATATAT
>CACZXN010000072.1:0-10182 GCA_902785075.1 uncultured Bacteroidales bacterium
ACAAATAATGGTTTTGTACTGCGTCTTGGAATATTTCTTGCATGGTACCAGCACTACCTGGCGAATAGATGATGCCACCAAAGGCAATAGTGAGGATATTGTTCTCACGGATGGCATTCTCGAAATATTTTGCAATATGGGTTGCGAATGGAGTGGATGGCTCATGTCCGTAGAGCCACGTGGGTAATCCCAGACTGCAATAACGAGTCTGAGGGTAATCACGTATAATGGAGAATGCGCTTGGAAGCCATCCTTCGTCTTGGAATGTTGGCGCTACGCTGAGTCGGTGAAGGACAGCTGTGACATCGGCAATGCTATAGCCGGCCATCCAAGCTCCAAGGTGGGTTGCCTCCATTGCTCCGGGACCTCCACCACTAATCATGAGGAATCCTTCCTCGGTGAGGCGTTTGCTTACTAACACAATTTCTCGGTACATGGGGTCAGTACGTAGAAGTCCATGTCCTCCCATGATGCCCACAATGCGTCTTAAGTCATAACCTTCGAGGAAAGAACTTAAACAGGAGTTGATGCCGTGATCGTGTAGGTTGCGAGCCAGAGATTCCTTGGCACTAAAGGCATGTTTGCCCGTTTTTATGTAGTATTCGTACACACGAGAATCGTAGCAGTCAGCTATAGTCTCAGGATGTTTGGGGTCATATCCTGCGTAGAGAGTTTCCGCAGTGTACAGGTCTTTTTTTGTTACATCGTATGGCACATATTCAAAATAATCTGCTAATGCGATGAATTGTTCGCGAGTAATGTCTTTTGTAATCATCTGACTTCTATTTGTTTAAGTATTGATGCACCTGTTCCTACAGTACCTGTGTGTTGAAGCATAAAGCCTGTCCCAAGTTTATTTAAAGCAATCCTACAACTGAGGGTTTGCTTCTTTGAGCCGTGCTGTATGACTGCAGTCAACACGCCAGAACTGATTGTAACTCTGATTTTACACTCTGTGAGGTAGAGTTCGCATTTTTCTCCTTTCGTTAATGCTTTCGTCTCACCGTTTTTGTATTCTATGATGGAGGCAACAACTGCGTGGTCGTAATCGGGAGTTCGTTCTAAACGAAGACCATATCCTGAGAGAGTTTGATTGTCCATTGCAACGCAGATATCCATATATTGCCCCGTAGCACTTCCGAAACCTTGTCCTGCTGACTTACATGGGGCAATAGTAAGTCTGGCGCTTGTGATATTATTGATTTTCGGGTTTTCGGGAGTAATACGAATGCGTGCTCCACGTTGTGCTTGTACCAAGCCTTGATGTCCTTCAGCTCCATCAGGGGCTGTTCCCCAATACCATGCTTCGCGAGAGGGGTCGGGCTGCCATGAATACTTGTTTGTGTCAAATGGTTTATAGGCATCAAATTCATACACGTAACCATCTTCGACCTTTTTGCTACCAACGATCTCATGAATCTGAGGAATCGGAGTATATGGAGTACTGTCAATCTGAACAGCTTTGCCGTTGAGTGTAATGTTTTCTGCTGAGCATAGTTCTGGATGATTCTCCTTACACCATGCTAACTGAATCTTGTGGTTGCAATGGAAGCGTACGTTCTTTAAGTGAATTGGACCAGGGACTTTGGTGAAATACTGTGTACCTTGTGTCATGATTTCGATATCACAATCATCGAAGGTGGCCCCACGTGAAGTGGAGTAGAATGGTTTGCTGCTGTAGAATACAAGGTGACACTGATGATATAGTCCCTCGGAGAGAGCATCATCTGTACACTCGAGATGACAATTTTCGAACACTGCATTGCGTGCTCCTGAGAAATTACAAAGATT
This sequence comes from uncultured Bacteroidales bacterium, assembly GCA_902785075.1. GTDB lineage: Bacteria > Bacteroidota > Bacteroidia > Bacteroidales > Bacteroidaceae > Colivivens. The sequence goes on from CACZXN010000072.1 coordinate 1,792, forward strand.
CAAACGACTGATAAAACGGCAGTTCTTTGCCACCACGCTGTCTGTTCCTGCACAGACGGCAAGTTGGGCTTGCACGATGGCTTCAGCTCGCTTCTTTCTTGATAGGGATGGATTGCGTTTGTAGTCAAGATCTACGTTACAATAATTACCATATGTAATGTTCTCCGTATAGATGCTTTTGCATCTGAACAAGAACATGGTGAAATTGCCAATGGCACCATGTGTCTGTCCCCGATTAACAGCAAGAACGGTATTTTCTGCATTTGGGTCGGTTCCTGTAATGCGGATATTTCTGCAATGAATTGTTTGGGCAAAGGGAGTTCCTCCGTTTGATGTCCGTTCTGTCGGGTCATCAGGATCGTCCAACCAATATACACCAGGTTGAATGATTAGTGCATAGTCATCATCGGGGCTTGCATTCATCGTCTTGATGGCTGCAAGTAGTTCCTCTTGTGTGCTGATCTGAATGTTTTTTTGAGCATACGTCAGCATGGTCAAGAGCAGAACGCTAAAGGTTAAGATGATTTGCTTCATAAATGATGGAGGCTATATTTTCACTAAGATCAGTCATGGAGTGGAAAAGGAGGTTGGCTCCTTGGTCAAGAAGAACGGAGTCGGGTAGGGGACCAGTATTGACTGCGATGACAAAACATCCGGCAGCTACACCTGCCTCGACTCCCAAGGGTGCATTTTCTACCACCATTGTCTGGCGGGGTGTTAATCCTCCAGCTTTCTGCATTCCCATGAGGTATGGCTCAGGATTGGGTTTCCCATATTTCACATCACGTGCAGCTACCATCCATTCATGATGGAAGAGTGAAGGAAAATTCTGTTCGATGCGTCCTAGGAGACTGGCTGTACCCGAGCCTGTCACGATTGTGGGAATGACACCAGCTTCTTTCACTGCTTTCACGGTCTCTAAGGCACCTGTCATGCGTTCTGCTGTAGGATATTCGTTGAAGTACTCGCTCTTCTTTTTGTATATTTTGTCACATTCAGCCTCATCTGCACTTCGTCCAAATTGTCTCTGTGTGACGATGTTGATGGTGCCAAAACCTGTTCGCCCTTCATGCAAATATGCCTCATCCTCAGGAAGGTCAAGCCCGAAATACTCCATTGCCCGATGCCATGCGCGTGCATGATTGGGCATAGAATTGAAGAGTACACCATCCATGTCGAACATGATAGTCTTCAACTCAAAGTGTTGGTAGCCGTGCGCTCGACAAAAGTCAGCTATCTGTGGATATTGTGTTTTTTGACTCATAGGGAATATCGGGCTTATGGGACCTTAAAGTGTGACGCCTGTTTTGAAGATTGCGATTTCCTGATAGTCTTTTTTTTCATTCCAAGTAGGTTCTCCCGATGCTATCGAGATAACTTTTTTCTTGAATTCGCCAAAGACTAAATCCATCGGTATGTTCTCGACCAACGTTCCTGCATTGAAATCAATCCATGTTGGCTTATTATGTGCTAACTGAGAGTTTGTGCTGATTTTCATGGTTGGCACAAATGTACCAAAAGGGGTACCTCGTCCTGTTGTGAAGAGGACAATGTGGCATCCCGCAGCTGCAAGAGCAGTGCTAGCTACAAGGTCGTTTCCTGGTGCACTGAGGAGATTGAGACCTCGTGTCGTCAGTCGTTCTCCATAATTTATCACGCCGCAGACAGCACTTTTGCCACATTTCTGCGTACATCCCAAAGCTTTCTCTTCGAGGGTACTGATACCTCCTGCTTTGTTGCCTGGACTTGGGTTTTCGCCTACAGGTTCACCATGACTGAGGAAGTAGGCTTTGAAGTCGTTGATGAGTTTGACGGTCTGCTCAAAGAGATCACGATTCTTACAACGGTTCATCAAGATTGTCTCTGCACCAAACATCTCGGGTACTTCGGTCAGCACGGTTGTACCTCCCTGACGTACGATGTAGTCGCTGAACACACCCAGCAAAGGATTGGCAGTAATGCCTGAGAATCCGTCGCTTCCACCGCATTTTAGTCCTACTCTCAGTTCGCTCAAAGGAATCGCTGTGCGTGTGTCGTGGCGCATCAGTTCGTGAAGTTCGCGTAGTATGCGCATACCTTCTTCTATCTCATCGCCAGCTATTCGCTGTGTTACCATCAAACGAATTCGCTCGTGGTCGTAATTACCTAATAGTTCCTCAAATTTGTCGGGCTGATTGTTCTCGCATCCCAATCCTACTATCAGTACTGCTCCTGCATTTGGATGTAACACTAAGTCGCGTAACACTTTACGAGTGTTCTCGTGATCTTCGCTCAACTGACTGCAACCATAGTTGTGAGGGAAGGCAACGATACGTATATCTGTCACCTCGCTGCGCATGTGCTCCTTGAGTTGCTGACAAACTCCGTTTACACACCCAACGGTTGGTACTATCCAGAGTTCGTTACGTACACCTACCTCTCCATTCTTCCTGCGATACCCCATGAAGGTATCCTGTGATGGTTCTTTGATGTCCTTCTCGTTGATTGTGATGGGGTTATAGGTGTAGTCAAGCAATCCGGACAGATTAGTCGATATATGTTGGTCACACACAAAATCACCTGCTTGGTGGTCTTCGTTCAAGTGTCCGATAGGGTAGCCGTATTTCACTACATCTTCGTTCTTTTTGAGATTCTTAAGCAGGAATTTATGTCCAGCAGGCACATCATTATTTAGGGTAATGAGTTGCCCGTCAATATTTACTTGTTCGCCTTTACTCAGCGGTACAATAGCTACAGCTACGTTATCTGCAGGATTTATCTTGATGGTCTTCATAATGCGGTTCTTCCTTTTTAATATAATACTTCATCAACAGGAATGTCGTGCGGTTCGTGGGGCACTTCATCGATGTATTGATGTGGATAACAAAGTCCGATAGTGTGACAAGTCAGCAGGGGCAATAAGCGGTCGTAATATCCTTTTCCTCGTCCCAGACGATTACCTGCTTGGTCGAATGCCACTCCTGGTATGATTGCCAAATCGATACTGGAATACTCATCTGGAGTCAGTCGCCTGCCGCAAGATTCCACGATGTTGAATGCTCCATGTTTCGTTGAAGAAGCCGCATCGTAGATGTGTAATTCAAGCATGTCACCTACAACTGATGGTAGTATAATGGTCTTTTGGTCTTTATAGCGTTCAATCAACCCATGGGTGTCAACCTCGTCGTTCAGTGAATGAAACAATAACACCCGCTGTGCTTGCAGAAACAACGGATGATGTTCCAACTTTTCTACGACTACCTGCCCTTGTTTATGCAGAGAGCCACACTCTAATAGTTGGATGCGGAGCTGCGTAAGCTGTCTTCTTATCTGTTGTTTTGTCATCTGTCGGTAAGGTCGGAGTGGTGAGGTTGTCATTGAAAAGTTGTATGGCTTTCTTAATGGTTACATCTTCTTTGTTGATGAACTTTATGTACTCTGTGATGTCAAGTAAATTATACAGAATGAGACCGTGCACAACGTTTTCAATCAGTTGCTGTGAGTGCAGAATCATGTTGTTGCGACGTTTTACACCTTTCGAGTCGCAATAGTTGATGAATTGCTGTATTACATGTTCGCGCTTTAGTTGCTTAAGCACCTCATCAGCATTTTTGATGTTGGCATACTTTGCACGATTGTTGTCGGTGTATTCGAAGCAGAACTGTGAAACAAGACCCTTCTGAACCACTTCCTGATAGTATGTCGTAAAGAGGGTAGTGTCTTCTGCTACGAAATAGTCGGGCATGATACCGCCTCCTCCATATACTTTGCGTCCGATGCTGGTGGTGTAGACATCGCCTGTCTGACGGATGCTGTCTTCGTTGAAGAACTCACCATGCAGATAGCGGTTTGCAATGTCATATTCGTATTCTTTGTCTTCACCGTTCACATATGGTTTCTGTATGCAACGTCCTGATGGTGTGTAGTAGCGAGATACCGTCAAGTGGATGAGGCTTCCGTCAGCAAACATCATGGGCTTCTGAACCAAACCTTTTCCGAACGAGCGGCGCCCCACGATAATGCCACGATCGTTATCTTGTATGGCTCCTGAGAATATTTCTGCTGCACTTGCTGTCCCTTCGTCTGTGAGTACGATGAGTGGAAGTTTCTGATACGATCCTTGTCCGTTGCTCTCATAGTCTTCACGTTTAGCTCTACGTCCTTCTGTATAAACAATCAGTTTATCTGCTGGAAGAAATTCGTTGACGAGTTGGATGGCACAATCGAGATAGCCGCCTGTATTGCCTCGCAAATCGATGACCAATCCCTTGAATCCTTCTTGCTCTAGTTCTGCAAGTGCAATGAGTAATTCTGGATAGGTGGTTTTTCCGAATTTGTTGATACGTACATAGCCCAGTTTATCTGTCAGCATGTAGGTGGCATCGATGCTCTTGATGGGGATGTCACCTCGCGTGAGGGTAAAAGAGAGTGGCTTTTTCTCTCCTCGACGTTGAATGCCTAACTTCACTTGTGAGTCGCGTTCGCCCTTGAGTCGATGTAGGGTTTCTTCGTTGGTAACTACTTTTCCTACATATGGCTCGTCATCCACAGAGATGATACGGTCGCCAGCCAACAGACCGACACGTTCTGCAGGACCACCGTCGATGATGTTCGTAATGTATACCGTATCGCGCTTGATGGTGAATTGCACGCCTATTCCGCAGAAACTGCCTTCGAGGTCATCATTGGCTGTCTTTGCTGCTTCTGCGCTGATGTATGAGCAGTGGGGATCTAACTCTGCCAGTATTCTTGGCATAGCTTGCTCCACGATATCTGCAATGTTCACCGTATCAACATATTGATCATCGATGATGTGAAGCAAATCGTTGATCTTGTTCGACGAGGAGTTGATGATGTTCAGTCGGTTTCCCGAGAACCGATTGGCGAAGAATGTACCTATGATGATACCCACGATGATGCTGATGGCAATCAACAGGGGTGCAAACCTTGAATTGCGATGCATATGAGTTAATGTTTTAAACGTCCATTTGTATTACTTCGATACCTGCTCGTTTCAAGAGGTCGATTCCGTCACACAGGCGATATTGTTCTCCGTAAATTACACGTCTGATGCCCGACTGAATGATTAGTTTTGCACATTCCAGACATGGGGAGGCTGTGACGTATAGGGTGGCTTTATCGCTTGAGTTATGTGAACGTGCAAGTTTTGTGATAGCGTTGGCTTCTGCATGAAGCACATAAGGTTTCGTTACATCGTTTTCCTCGCATACGTTCTCAAATCCAGAGGGCGTTCCGTTGAATCCGTCGCTGATAATCATCTGGTTCTTCACCACTAACGCTCCTACCTGTCTACGTTTGCAGTAACTGTTTTCTGCCCATATCTTGGCCATCCTCAGATAGCGCTGGTCGAGTTGGTGTTGTTTTTCTTCTGTCATTGCTATTATTTTGTCTTTATATGTTTATTTTTCTGAACTTAGTTCGATGAACGAGTCACCGTTGCGTTTGATTCTCAAAACGTTCTTATCACCGCTGTAAGAAGTGGCATTCTTGATGATGCTGAATACCTTACTGCAGATGTCCGAAGCTCCGTTTGCATTCTTGGGTGAGATGAGGTCGATTGTCAGCTCACGGTTCTTGCCGTTGGCATTCCACGTTCCCTCAATCGTCATCCCAGGCTGCAGCACACCCGTAATAGCTGATTGTGAGAATGCAATCCAATAGGTGTCATTGACCTCATAGAACTCTTTCACGTCTTTTACCGTTTTCTGACCATTATAAGTCAGGCCTGTGATTTTGAAACGGTTGCCGATGAAAATCTCTTCTATGTCGTCATCTGTGCTACATGCCAAGAGTAGCAAGCACGTCATCAATAGCATTCCTATCTTTTTCATTCTTCATTCTTTTTAATGCCATTCCTCTCCAACAAAGCATCGATGGTCGGTTCCTGACCGCGGAATCGTTTGTAGAGCGTCATGGGGTGTTCGGTAGCTCCTCGCGCCAGTATGTTTTCTCTGAAGCTGTTGGCTGTTGCTTGGTCGAATAGTCCGTTTTGCTTGAACACAGAGAATGCGTCTGCATCGAGAACCTCTGCCCATTTATAGCTGTAATAACCTGCAGCATAGCCACCAGCCATGATGTGTGAAAACTGTACCGACATACAGGTTCCTGCTATCGATGGTGTGATGACAGCCTCTTTCCACGCTTCCTTTTCAAAGGTTTCTATGTCGCTGTTCAGTTCTGTCTCTAGGGTGTAGTATGCCATATCGAGCAGACCGAAACTCACTTGACGCAGACATCCCATCGCTACGTTGAAGTTTCTGCTGTCCACGATGCGTTGAATCAGTTCGTCTGGAAGTGGTTCGCCTGTTTGGTAATGTACGGCAAAGGTTGACAGGAACTCTTTCTCAATGGCAAAGTTCTCCATGAATTGTGAAGGGAGTTCCACGAAATCCCAGTACACATTTGTACCGCTTAGTTCCTCGTATTGGCAGTTCGAGAACATCTCGTGGAGTGAGTGTCCAAATTCGTGAAGGAATGTTTCGACTTCCCCAAGTGTCAGCAAGGCGGGTTTCGTGTCGGTGGGTTTGGTGAAGTTCATCACTAACGACACGTGTGGACGATGGTTCACTCCGTCCTTGTCGATGTATTGTCCTTTGAACGAGGTCATCCATGCTCCCGACTTCTTGCCCTCGCGTGGGTAGAAATCGCAGTAGAGTAGGGCGAGGAACGATCCATCACGGTCGTACACCTCAAAGACATCTACATCGGGATGATACACGGGTATTTCGCGGTTCTGACGGAAGGTAATGCCATAGAGTCGTGTGGCAAGTCCGAACACACCTTTTTTCACCTTGTTCAGTTCAAGATAAGGTCGCAACATCTCCGAATTGATGTTGTAGAGTTTCTCCTGCAGCTTATTGGCATAGTAGCCGGTATCCCAAGGCATCAGTTCGAAGTCGTCGCCCTCGAGTTCGCGAGCCATTTGCCTAATGGCTTCCAACTCTTTTTGGGCAGTGGGTTTGTAGGCATCTATCAGTTGGTATAACAAATGATAAACGTTCTCCTTATTTTTTGCCATACGTTCCTCAAGCACGTAGTCGGCATAGTTGTTGTAGCCCATGATTTGCGCTTCCTCGCGACACAGGTCAACAATCCGCTTCACAATTGCTTTGTTGTTATGCTTATTATCGTGCGTACAGATGGTGCTATAGGCCATCCATACCTGCTTGCGTAGCTCGCGCTTATTGCTGTATGTCATAAAAGGTGACATACTTGGGCTGTGCAGTGTGATGATCCATCCCTCCATCTTCTTCTCCTTGGCAGCCATCCGAGCCGCTTCTATCGCACTTTCTGGCAGTCCGTCCAAGTCCTTCTCATCTGTGATGTGTAGCACAAAGTCATTAATCTCCTTCAGCTTGTTCTGCGAGAATTTCAGGTCCAGCTTACTCATCTCGTTGCCAATCTGCTTCAGACGTTGCTGCTTGTCCTTTGGGAGGTATGCTCCGCTACGTTGGAAACCCAGATAGGTGTCTCGCAACAATTGCCGCTGCTCTGTTGTCAGTTCTTCTCCGCTTGACTCAAATCCCTCATACACCTCTTTTACTCTTTGGGCGAGTTTGGAGTTGAACATGATGTCGTTTGCGTGATCCGACAGAATGGGCGACATCTTGTCTGCCAGTTCGTCCATTTCGTCGTTCGTTTCTGCTGATATCAAGTTGAAGAACACCTCTGTGACGTTGCCCAGCAATTCTCCAGCTTGCTCCATTGCGACCACTGTATTCTCAAACGTAGGCGGTTCTGGATTCTCTGCTATACGGGCAATCTCCTCGTTCTCCAGTTCCATACCACGACGCATCGCTGGCTCGTAGTCTTCCATTCGCACCTTGTCGAACGGAAAAGCCTCATGTGGTGTGTTGTATTTCTCAAAAAAAATATTCATCTTCAATTATTCATTCCAAGCGCTGAAAAATCCTTGATTGAAAACCCATATCGTCTAAGTTCAATCAGTCCAAGGTCGTTCCAATGGTTCAGCACGTTTGACACATTCAAGCGGGTTTCGTCAATCAACGCTGCTAAGTCGTTCATCTTCACTCTGACATTCTTCTCACCTCCTTCGGGCATTAGGCAGAAACTGCCAATCGTAGTCTTGATTTTATCCTCGATGCTGCTTGTGGGGACAGCCAGACGCTGCATGTTTGCTTTCCGAAGATTGTTGCAAAGATAATTAATATAGTTCGTGCGCACGATGTTGTTGTGCAACATGCGCTGCATGAAGAAGTCGCGAGAGATAGAGAATGTCGAACCGTTTGTCTTGAAAGTGTACGACCGTTCGTACGATCGTTTCACACCAAACATGTTATATGGCTCAATCAAATGTGGTACCGTTGAGCATACCTCACTGAGCATCAGTGCTGTAGTCTCATCGTGCAATTCCGACTCAAACACTCCGTC
>CACZXN010000072.1:10212-20457 GCA_902785075.1 uncultured Bacteroidales bacterium
CATAAATTAGGTTATTGCAGTTGTCGCCCTGACCTACAATTTGTTCTCCTTCTTCCCATTGCTGGAAGTCCAGTTTCATATTCATGATTAAATCGCTGAAGTCGTGCAGAGTAAGACCCTGCAACAAAGGTAGCGACTGCATCCGTTCAAACATACTTGTTTCCATTCTCTTAATGTGCAAACGACCATCTCTCCCTCACCTTTAGGTGAACTATGCGTAAGATGTCAAATTATTTGCAAAGTTAGCAAAATAAATTGAGAAAATAAGCACTATGAGTAATAAATAATGTTAATTCCGCTCAAAATCCTTATCTTCTTCAGCTTTTGGGTACATTTTCTGCGTTCTCAGTACTTGTGGACGAAAAAACAAAAGCGGCGCTGTAGGGCGTCGCTTCATGTATTTGTGTAGTTATATTTGGTTATTGTATGTTGCTGACTTCCACGTCTTTCAGTCCGTTCTGACGCTTGCAGTAGTCGCTACCGTCAGTCTTTCGTGCAGCAGAACTGATGGTGTTGTTGATTACTGTGTCCCATGACGGTTCGTCCTGATTGAGTGCGCTGATTTGACTACGCAGGCTCTCAAAGAAACTGAGGAGGAAGAATCCTCCATTGTCGCCACACCATGATACTTCGCCTGGACTGGCAGCTGTTGCGATGATGTTACCTTCTGACTTCATGAACAGCGAAAAGAGTTTGTTGAGGTTAAAGTTGGTGTTGGAGCGCGAGAAGAGTGAATTGCTCCTTACCATACACTGGTCGATGTCGATGGTGCTGTTACAACAGTCGCTGAGTACGAGGTTCAGACGGGCGTTCTTCTCGACGATGGCGTTATAGATGTCGATGAGTTGCAGATAGTTGCTGTCTGAGTCATCGTAGGCATTCGATGTGAGATCAAGGCAAGGATAGACATCTTCTTGATCTCTGAAGCGGAATCCGTGACCAGTATAAACAAACACTACCACATCGTTTGGTTCTGGATTCAGACCGTCGATTGCTTCGACGACGTTATCCACTCCGAAGTTGTTTCCGCTAACGAGGGTTTCGTCTAGATTCATACTCAGAGCCTTTGCTATGCCGCCAAATTCGTTGCGAATGCGTCGCAGGTCGATATCACAGGCGGGACCGATGTCGCTTACGTCAGTGTTGGCTACTACCATCAGATGGAGTGTAACGTCACCTTCTGCGGAGGCAATGTCTTGGATGTCTACCGAGCTCTGCTCTTGTATAGTTTGGATGCCTTGCAGCATCATCTGGTATTCTGGTTCATCTTTGCCGTAGAATTGGGCGATGTATTCTTCGTCCATGTCGGCAAGTGATATTTCTACGAAGCTTTGGGTTTGAATCCATGAGTCTGAGTCCTCAAGGTCGAAAGCTAAGTATGGGGCTTCGTTCATATCAGAGAGGTCGCCTTTTTCCCACATCCACATTAAGACAGGCATATCTTCTTGGTCGGGGGTGTAGTACATCACACCTATGTCATCAGCACCTTCTTTTTCCTCTATATGACATGTGTAGTCAGCCATAATGCATTCGTTCTTTTTAAGCATCTCATCATCAACGAGCCTCATTTTGCAATGCTCGTCGTCGGTATAGATGAGTAGTCCTACATACTGGTTGTCGGGGTCGCTGGGCAACTTGAACGTCAACTCGTAGAAGGTCTGTGCATTAGACTCGAAGCTAGTTCCTTTAGCCTGATTATCTGAACTCAGCAGGCTGTCGCATGATGCCAGTAGCAGTAGTGCTAAGATGGATAATATGGTGGTACGCATGTGTTGTTTCTGTTTTTGAAAAATGGCTGCGAGATGGATTCCCACAGCCATTTTTCGTTTGTTATAGATTCTTAATTATTATTCAACGTCTTCTACAACTTCTTCCTCTTCAGACTCTTCACCTTCTACTTCCTCTTCTTCAGTAGCTGCTGCAGCCTCTTCTACATACTGCTGGTATGTAGCAGCGCAAGTCTCACAGATGTTCTTGAAGCTGTCTGCCTGAGCCTCAGTGATCTGGAATACATACTGAGCCATGTCTGTACTTGCCTCCTGGAATTCTGCATAAGTTGCTTCGCAATCTTCAGCAGACTCAAAGTTAGCTTCAGCTGCTTCTACGCTTTCAAACTTAGCTGCAAGGTCCTTAAATTTGTTCCATGCTTTCTGACCTTCTTCGCCAAGACCATTGTTGCAAGATACCAACATCATAGCACCAAATGCAACCATTAAAATCATTTTCTTCATAACTAAAACATTTAAATATTTTTGTTTGTGCCTACTCCCTTCCAAGCGTTTCGGCATCCTCTTTATTCTTTTTATTCTTCTGACTCGATAGCTTCTTCTGTTTCTACAGAATCTTCTGATTCAACTTCAACAGCTGCGTTTTCATCTGCTTCAAGTTCATCAATTGTTTGCTGTACGTTTGCTATTATCATCTTGAAACTGTCAACCTGTTCAGGAGTGAGCTCATCCATGTGATTGCCCATGTCCTCAACTGCCATTTTCCATTCAAAGGCAGCAGCAAAACCGTCTAACTCAGACTCGAAACTGGCTTCAAATGCTTCCTTTGTCTCAAATTTTGCTGATAATTCCTTAAACTCGTTCCATGCTTGCTGACCATTCTTGCTGCATGACAACATGGTCATCATGGTAATGGCAGCGATGATACAAATCATTTTCTTCATGCTTTTGTTCTTTTTCGCGTTGTTTTTGTAATGAAATGCTTAAAATCGGTGCAAAGTTAGCATGTTTTGTCGAATTAGCCAAATTTTATTGCTATGAAAACATAGAAAATATTTTTTCTATGCTGAGTTATGACATTTTTTAGCACGTCAAATAGCAATTGTGGTTGAGAATATCGAAAAAACTCACTCCCTGCAATGAAGCTGGTAGTGGTGTCGTGCTAAAAGGAAAAATGTGAGTACGCCTATGAGGTTGGCTATCCACATCATCCAAAACGATGCGTGGTAGTTGACTGCTTCTGCAAGGATACCTCCGAACAATACGCCCAGTCCCATGCCTGAATCCCACGACGTGAGGAGGGTGGAATTCGCGGTTCCTCGCTGATGTGAGGTAGCAAGATTGATAAACATGTTCTGATAGGCAGGATACATGTGCCCGTTGCCCAATCCGATAATGAGTGCAGACGCATAGAAGGCAAGGGGATGGTGAATGGCAGCAAAGAGCAGATATCCTACGAGCGACACAAGCATACCGTCGCGTGCATTATGTACGACCCTTCCTCGGCGTAGTCCTCTGGCTCCTGTCAGACGTGAAAGGGCAAGTCCGCTGGCCAGCAGGAAAAAGAAGATGCCTGCTCCTTCTTGGATACCGAGTTCCTCTGCTGCATAGATGGCAACATAAGTGGAGAGCACGCCATACGACATTGAGAAGCACACCATACTGATCGCCAGGGGCCATCCGCTGAGTAGGAATAGTTTGCCCAGCACAACAACGAACTTGCGCGATGTTCTCGTCGTGGGGATGCTATTGGTTGCCAACTTACTTTGTTCGCACGAGCTGTCGCTTTGTGTATGAGGCGACGAGGTGTTGATGGGTGTCGTTTTGATGGTTGAACAGATGATGAGTCCGATGAGGGAGATGATGATGGAGAGCCAAAAGAGTAGGGTGTAGCTTTGTGTGAAATGGAGTATCCAGATGGCGATGGTGGGGCTGATGGCTGTTGCTATATTGTTGCTAAGTCCGTAATAGCCGATACCTTCTGCCCTTCGTGTGGGATGAAGCACATCGACGGCTACGGTGGTTCCTGCTACAGTGGTTGCTCCAAAGGGAATGCCGTGAAGGGTGCGGAAGATGGCAAAGAGGGTGATGGATGTAGCGACGAGATAGCCTGCTGAAACAGCTGCGAAAAGGAAATAAAAGATAAGGAGTATGGCTTTACGAGGGAACGTATCGACGAGGTATCCGCTGATGGGACGTATGAACAAGGCTGCCAAGGTATAGCCCGAAAGGACTATACCGATGGTTTCCTTGTTGGCTCCAAAGGTGTCGCGAAGATAGAGAGGGAAGAGGGGCATGAGCAACATGAACGATACATAGAGCATGAAAGTGGATATCCATGTCTTCGTGTAGTTGCTATTCCATAACCGTTCTTTCGCCTCAAATTTCTTACCGCTCACCTTTTTTATATTACTTTAACTCTTAACTGTCAAATCGTTAATAATCTTAGTTCATTTCATACGCCTTGCCCTAGAGGGGGTAGGGGTGTCGTTATGATGGTTTTCACGCCCTATCCTTTTTTCTGTCACCCCTTCGCGGTTCTTGAACCTTGAATCTTGAATCTTGAATCTTGAACCTTGAACTTTGAACTTTGAATCTTGAACCTATAGTGCTTTCGCTCTTAGTTTTCCTGCATATAGTTGTAGATGGTGAGGACGTCTTGGGTATCGACCACTCCGTCGTTGTTCACATCTTCAGCAGGATATTCCTCGTTGCCTGTTGCTTGTTGCATAAACAGATAGATGGCGAGAACGTCCTGCGTATCTACAATTCCATCGTGGTTGACATCTTCACGTTTGAAGAGCTTGGTTGTTGGTCTGCCATTGATGACCCATAGGTCGAAGAAACTCTCGATGTTGCTATCGGTGATAGAGTTGTCTTCAATGACTGTCCGCGTGACAGGTGTCCAGTTGGCGTACCCCGTTTGCTGGGCAGCGACACAGATGCGGTAGTGTCCGTCGGAAACGGTGTCTGGCAGTTCTGCTTCGATGGTGATTGGTCCTCCCCTGAAATAATAGGAGTCTAATTTTGTCACGACGAACGGCTGTCCGAATGCCATGATGACGTTGTTGTCATCATCGGCAAGGGCAAGCGACAGTTTACCTGCGAAGGTCTCTTCGCCGAGGTTTGCATAGTCAGCAAAGGTGATGCTGAGCATGCGGCCGATACATTTGTCTTCGTTGAGTGTCATTTGTGTGGTTTCGATGTCAGCGAAGAACTTCTGAGGAACGACGATGTTGTCGGTCTTGATTTTATGGTCTTCGATTTGGAGGTTGAGGAAGAGGTCTGCTCCTGCATTGCGGATGCTGGTGCCTTGCAGGTCGAACTTCTTAACACGTCCCCATCCTTCAAATCCTTCCTGACGTGCCATCACGACGAGATGGTAGATTGCATCGGGGAGAGAGTCGGGAACAACTCCCTTCAGGTAGCCGAGAGGGTTGGAGTAGCTGATGAAGTGTTCGTATGGCTGGCTGACCTTGATTGGGGTGCCGAGCATGCAGACGAGTTTGTCGTTCTCGCTTGTGAGTGCGAGCGACACATCGCCCTTGAAGGGTTCTGCAGCAAAGTTGAGGAACGTGGTCAGCGATACGCAAACGGTGCTGTCGTTCATCTGACTCTTGACATACTCCATCTTCGTGGCTTGCATATCCGGTACATAGTCAACTGCTTCGTCTGTGATGGTCACAGTGCCTTCTCCTGCAAAATATAGGGTGGTTTCTACACCTGTTGTCAGGTCTTGTGCACCTACTTCGAAGTGATATGATCCGAGCGGTGTTTCCTTGGGTACCTTACACGGAACATCGTAGTGATAGAAGTAAGGATGTTCCAATTGTACGCCTCGTTCGCCAATCTTGGTGCGAGTACCGTCTGAGTTGATCAAATAGACGTTGAGCATACCGTTGAAGGTGCCTTGCTTACTGTTGTAAACCTCATTGATTCGTACGGAGAAATTGCCTGTCAGACTTGGGTTCACCTTTGTGACAGATGGTTCGAGCGACAGAGCCTGTACGAACGAGGCATAGTCGATGGAGTCGTTCTCCGGCTGACAGTTGATGAGCATGAAATTGTCTTTGTAGTATTCGATGTCGGGCAGTTTGAAGTCACCATCGTCCAGACCTCCCCATCCCCAGTTGATGTGGTAGAATGGGTAGTTGTCGCCATCGGGGGTCATACCGTCGATGATGAATGCGTGACCTTCGTTGTCCTTGTTCGAACCTGCCAAAGGAATTGGACGTCCTGCAATGAGTTCCTGCATGATGAACTGATGAATGGTTGGTGTAGTCATGCGATTGAACTCAATGGTTATGATATCTTTATCGAATTTGAAATGCTTGATGAATGATGTGGCAGCATTGTTCAGCGATGAACTGCTGGCAGAGATGCCGTAGTCCATGTGTACGGATGCTCCTGTTGCGAACATCAGGTTTGAAACGGCGTCTGCCTGTTCGTCGTCATAGTCGCCGCTTGAATATGAGTTGAGCATGTTGTCCCATGAGAAGTAGATGGTGCTGAGATCTATGTAGATGGGGAGCTTGTTCTTCTCGGTCGTGTACGAGATGCTTCCGATTCCCACCTTTGGGTACTTGTAGAAGTTCATTATCTGACTCATGGCGGTAGCTACACAACCGGTGATTGTCCGTTGGCCGTCAACGACTGGACAACGCTTGTTGAATGGGTAGCGTTGTGCCCATTGGGTGGTCAGCAGCTGATTCACTTTCTGCGGAGTCACCTCTGGAGCGCGATAGAATTGGAGTTTGCGAGCCGCACCCGTCTGAAGTGCCTCTGCCTGTGCTGCATACGCTTTGATGAGTGCCTGAGCTTGGGGAGCCATGTCCTCGTATGCGAAACTGTTTTCGTTTGAATAAGCGAGTATTGGCGACATCCGCTTATCGCCTGACACCATCACGAAACAATGGCTGTTAGGGTAGGAGAGTACATAGAATGCCTCGCCAAGCCCCATTCCGAATGGCTTTGCCACGATTTGTGAAGCACGGAGGGTAGTTGCTGCCTCCGTCGGAGGTGCCATCTTTCTTCCGTTTTTGGCGATGCGGTTCTGCAGATGCTCTGTAGCAATACTCATCACTTCGTCTATCGAACGCTGTTGTGCAAAAGTCAAGATACTTGACATGATGAAGGCGAATGTAAGCCCGAATCTCATAAATCTATTCATAGTTGTTATCTTTTTCGTTTTATCTTAGTTTATGGTAATTCGAAGAATGTGGTGAATGCGCGGCAGACGTATTCTTGGTCCTTCACGCAGATGGTCTCGCGAACGCTGTGCATGGCCCACATCGGATTGCCCATATCGACTCCACGCATTGGCATCTGTGAGGTGAGAATGTTTCCGAGTGTACTTCCGCCTGGGCTGTCGCTGTGGTTGACGAAGTATTGTACGGGTACGCCTGCTTTCTTGCACACCTCGGCAAATACGGCAGCGCTCTCGGCATCAGTCACATATTTTTGGTTCGCATTGATTTTGATGACTGGTCCGCCTCCCATCACTGGATGGTTGGTCGGATCGTGCTTCTCTGTGTAGTTGGGATGAAGGGCATGAGCCATGTCGGCACTGATCATGAACGAGCGTTCGATGGCTCTGAAGAATCCGTCCTTGATGCCTTCCTGCTCGCTGATGCGTTGCATGAGGTTTCTCAGCACAGGCGACGCTGCTCCTTGTTTCGTTCCGCTTCCTGTCTCTTCGTTGTCGAATATGGCAAGCACTTGCGTCATGTCTGTCGTCGTTGAGTACAGCAGGGCATAGAGACCGGCATGTACCATCGCAAGGTCGTCAAGGCGTCCACAGCTTACAAACTCTTCGTTCATACCCGTCAGGACAGCCGGCTGGGTGTCGTAGAGCGAGAGGTCGAAATCCACGATGTCTTCTTTATTGCAGTTCAGTTCCTCTGCGATGATATTCAGCAAGAGGTCGCCTGCTTCCAACTCCTTATTTATAATACCCAGCACAGGCAGCATGTCTTTCTGCTTGCTGAGCGGATTTCCTTCGTTTACAGAACGGTTGAAATGAATGGCTAAGTGAGGAATGACGAGCAGGGGACGTTTCACCCGAATGCGACGAACGATGGGGTGGAGTGGGTTGTCGCTACGAAGCAACACACGTCCTGCCACGCTGAGCGGACGATCGAACCATGTGTAGAGAATCGGACCGCCATACACCTCTGTGTTCAGTTTCACCATACCGCCCTCACACTTCATCTCTGCATGGGGTTTGATGCGGAATCCTGGCGAGTCGCTATGCGCACAAATCAACTTGAATCCAGCCTCTGCTGTGGGCTTGTTGCCTATGCGGAACGCAAAGACGGCTGTGTTGTTTTTCGTCACATAGAATTGGTCGCCAGCTTTCAGCTCCGGCCATGATTCCTCCGCTTTGAGTTCCTTAAATCCGAAAGCTTTCAGTTGGGTTTCCACATACTCGGCAGCGAGGAAGTTGACGGGTGCGGCATCCATCAGTGTCATCAAGTCGTGAGCAATAGTGTTATTGGTTGAATTCATACGATTTTTGTTGTATTAATTTGGATTTGTTCTATTTTCATGAGCAAAGATACTACTAATTTGTGATTTAACCATGTAATTCTACATTTTTCTTCATTTTTTATCGACCTCTTATCGTTTTTCACTTTTTTTTACTATCTTTGCACATCAAATCCTTAAAATAACAGATTATGTTAACAGATGACAAACGACTCTATGTAGCTCATGGTTCGGAAGGACCAATCTATTTGTGTGGTAAGATGGCAAACCGTCACGGACTGATTGCAGGTGCCACAGGTACAGGAAAGACCGTCACCCTTCAGGTGATTGCGGAAACATTCTCCCAGGCAGGAGTGCCTTGCTTCATGGCCGATATGAAAGGCGACTTGTCGGGCATCAGCCAGACAGGCCAGATGTCGGGGTTTATCGAGAAGCGCTGTGCCGAGTTCGGAATCAATGATCCTCAGTTTCATGGCTGCCCCGTAACGTTCTACGATGTGTTTGGCGAGCAGGGACATCCCATGCGTACCACCATTTCTAACATGGGTCCCGAACTGCTGGGACGACTGCTCGACCTGAACGAGGTACAGACGGGTGTGCTGAACATCTTGTTTAAGGTGGCTGACGAGCGAGGTTTGTTGCTGATCGACATGAAAGACCTGCGTGCCATGTTGGGATGGTTGGCCGATCATGCTGCTGAATACACGAAGACCCACGGAAACGTGTCTGCTGCCAGTGTGGGAGCCATTCAGCGTGCGTTGCTCGCGCTCGAGAACCAGGGAGCCGAGAAGTTCTTCGGTGAACCCGCATTCGACATTATGGATTTGCTGCAGTGCAATGCCGACGGAAAAGGTATGATGAACGTATTGGCTGCCGACCGTCTGATGCTCAATCCCAAAGTGTACTCCTCATTCCTCTTGTGGCTCCTCTCCGACCTCTATGTCCGACTGCCCGAAGTGGGCGACCAAGAGCTGCCGCGACTCGTGTTCTTCTTCGACGAAGCCCACATGCTCTTCACCGATACACCTAAGAGTCTGGTCGATAAGATTG
The DNA here is from genome assembly GCA_902785075.1 of uncultured Bacteroidales bacterium. Classification (GTDB taxonomy): domain Bacteria; phylum Bacteroidota; class Bacteroidia; order Bacteroidales; family Bacteroidaceae; genus Colivivens. Next base: position 19,476 of record CACZXN010000072.1, read on the forward strand.
AGCAAGTCGTTCGACTCATCCGCAGTAAGGGGGTAGGGGTTTACTTCGTTACTCAGAACCCTACCGACATACCCGACTCCGTACTCGCTCAGTTGGGCAACCGTGTGCAGCATGCCCTGCGAGCATTCACGCCAAAGGAGCAGAAGAACGTGAAGGCAGCAGCAGAGACCTTCCGTGCCAATCCTGCATTCAAGACCGAGGATGCCATCATGGAACTCGGAACAGGCGAAGCCCTCGTGTCGTTCCTCGACGAGAAAGGAACCCCCAACATTGTTGAGCGTGCAAAGATTCTGTTCCCACTCAGTCAGATAGGAGCCATTTCCGAGTCTCAACGTGAGCAAATCATCAAGAGTTCACGCATCTATGGCCGCTATGACACGATGATTGACCGCGAGAGCGCATTCGAAGTCCTCTTGGCTGAGAGCGAAGCCGAAGCACAGGCACAGGCGGAAGCACAGGCTGCAGCAGAACAGGAGAAACAAGAGGCACAGGCAGCAAAAGAAGCTGAGAAGGCAGAAAAAGCAAAGAGCAAGAAGAAAAGCATCTGGAGCAAGATTGCAGGAGCTGTACTGACCAGCGTAGCAGCTGTCTTTGGAACCCATGTGGCGAACAAGGTGACGGGTACCAAGAGCCGCTCATCAGGCTCTATCACAAAGAAGGTAACCAAGAGTGCCGTAGGTTCAGCCACCCGTACAGCAACCCGTGAGTTGACACGCAGCATCCTCGGAAACCTGGTGAAATAAAGCCTGGCCTTAAGTCCTTAAAGTCCTTAGGTCCTTAAAGTCCTTAAAGAAAGATTTCGTCACCCAAGGCGGCTTCTCCGAGCGCATGATGAGAGTTAGAAAGGAAAATAGAGGTTTTTAATGGTGGAGGAGTCCGCAGGGTGTGTTGTATCAGTATGTCAAAGATCGCGCAAGCCGAACACAGAGCGAAAGCTCGCTTTAGGCTTTGTTGAGGCGCTGCCGATTTTCGCGGTAACGCA
>CACZXN010000073.1 GCA_902785075.1 uncultured Bacteroidales bacterium
GGATGCTTTGCACAGATTCCACCACAGCGTCAGCTCGACGTTCGCATCCACAAGAAAATCATCGTTTGTGAGTATTGTGGACGTATTCTTATTGACCCTGAGTTGGCAGGTGTGAAAATCGAAAAGCCAGTTGAGGAGCCAAAGAAGCGCAGACGTAACAAACGTGCTGAGACGAAGGTTGAAGAACAGCCTATCGAGCCAATCGAAACTGATATTGACGAAGCATTTGAAGTTGAGGAGTAACAGAAAATGAATAACAATATTGTACCGGTCTTGCTGCTTACGGGTTATCTCGGAAGTGGCAAGACTACTTTACTTAATCGCATATTGTCAAACCGTCGTGGCATCAAGTTTGCCGTGATTGTCAACGATATTGGCGAAGTGAATATCGACGCTACACTCATCGAGAAAGGTGGGGTAGTGGGACAGAAAGATGATAACCTCGTTGCCTTGCAGAATGGATGCATCTGCTGCACCCTCAAGATGGACCTTGTCGAACAGCTGCACGACCTTGTGAAGATGCATACCTTCGACTATATCGTCATCGAGGCAAGTGGCATCTGCGAACCGGCTCCAATAGCCCAGACCATCTGCTCCATCCCATATATGGAAGAGAAATACCGCAAGGACGGATATCCTGTTCTCGATTGCATCGTCACAGTCGTTGATGCCCTGCGTATGCGTGACGAATTCGGTAGCGGAAGCGACCTGATGCGCGACCATATCGACGACGAAGACATCGAAAACCTCGTCATCCAGCAGATAGAGTTCTGTAACATCGTTCTGCTCAATAAGGCTTCAGAAGTCGAGCCACACGAACTCGAACGCATTCGTCAGATTGTGCGAGCATTGCAGCCCAAGGCAGAAATCATCGACTGCAACTATGGAGATGTGGAACTCGAGAAACTCCTTGATACCAAGATGTTCAATTTCAACAAAGTAGCATCTTCTGCTGCATGGATTGACGAAATTGAAGGACATCACGACGAGGACGACCATCATGACGATGAGGACGATGATGACGAAGATCATGACCACGATCACGATGAGCATGATGAGCATCATCACCATCACGACCATCATCATCACCACCACCACCACGACGATGAAGGCGAGGCTGAGGAATACGGCATCGGAACCTTTGTCTATTATCGACGTCAGCCCTTCGACCTCATGCTGTTCGACCAGTTCGTAGCCCAGCATTGGCCCAAGAATGTCATACGTGCAAAGGGTATCTGCTACTTCTGCGACGAACCCGAGATGTGCTACATCTTCGAGCAGGCAGGACGTCAGATGTCAGTCAGCAAGGCTGGACAATGGTACGCCACAATGCCAGAGGACGAACTCCAGCGACTCATGGAAGCCGAACCGGCCGTTCGCAAGGATTGGGACGAAACCTATGGCGACCGAATGCAGAAAATCGTGTTTATCGGACAGCACCTCGACAAAGAGGCCATCACACGCGAACTCGATCGCTGCATCCGTCTCATTAAAGTGTAAGTTCGTGTAAGAGCGAGATAGTAAGGGGCTAACGGTTAGCTGTTAAGGTTAACGGTTGGCCCCAATTTCTTCATATCTCGGAATGTGCTCGAGAAACGTGTACGCCTGATGCTCATAATCCATTCGGCAGCAGTAGTGTTCCATCCCATTGCTCACGATGAGGTAATCCACATGCATCACCAGGTTATAGCGGCAAATCTGGCTGAATACACGCTGGGTGATTCTGACGTCTGGACGTTTATACTCGATAATCATTCGCGGAGTCAAGTCCTTGCTGTAAAGCACCGTGTCACATCGGCGTGACATGCCGTTAAGCTCGATACACACTTCATTTGCCATGAGGGTAGGGCTGTAGCCCCTTTCGTGAATGAGAAAAGACGTGAAATGCTGGCGAACCCATTCTTCTGGAGTCAGCGCAACAAACCGACAACGCAGAAAATCCCATATCTTCTGCTTGCCGTTCACGTTTTTAGTCCTCACCTCAATAGGTGGCAAATTGAGTGTCATCATATCAATAGAACAACTTTGTCATTCAGAATAATAATTCATCTTGTTTTCGGGCGCTATGATGGAAACGCACCCGTCAACCTTGATTGCAAAGGTAAGAACATTTTCTGAAACGCCATCGCTTTCATCGGATTTATTTTCTTTTTTGGGCTTTTTGTTTCTCTCAAGTATTATAAATAGGGGAATGAACAGCAAAATACAACGTTTTTTCTATTTCTCTAATCTTTAAACTCTCAACTCTCCACTATTTTTCGTAACTTTGCAACAGATTGCATGGGCATGAATCCACACTTATGTCGAAGGACTTGCATTGGTGCAGGTCCTTCTTAGCCCCAATGGGGCGGAATAATACAGGGTAGGACGTGAGCCTATTTTGTGTAAGTAGTTTTTCTCCTTATTCTAAAAATAATTCGCAAATTGTTTTGCCGTTTCATGGAAATGCATTAACTTTGCAGAAAATTACCGCACATAGCATCTAAGCTTATGAAGACAGATAAACAGATGGCGGCAAGTGCTGCTGAGTTCGCAAAACGTTGGGAGGGGAAAGGTTACGAACGTGGCCAGAGCCAATTGTTTTGGGCTGACTTGCTTACGAACGTATTTGGTGTTGACAATCTACCTTCTTTCATACGTTATGAGGAACAAGTGGCATCAATGGTCGACTCTACGAACTTCATCGATGTACATATTCCATCGACAAAAGTTCTAATCGAACAGAAATCTATCGACATAGATCTGCGAAAGGCCGTGAAGAAGGGCGATGGCTACATCACCCCTTTCTTGCAGGCAAAACTCTATATTGTCAACATGCCTCAGAACGAGCATCCCAAATGGGTTGTGACCTGCAACTTCCGTTCTTTCCTGGTTTACGACATGAATCAGCCCAATAGCGAGCCTGAGGAGATACTGCTGAAAGATTTGGGCAAAGAGTATTATCGCCTGAAGTTTCTTGTCGATACAAAGAGTGAGCACATACGCCGTGAGGAACGTGTGTCATTTGAAGCAGGTGAGATTGTCAGCGAAATCTACGAGGCGCTGCTTAAACAATACGACGATGATTCACCAGAGGCTCTTCGGTGGCTGAACATCCTTTGTGTACGCATCGTGTTCTGTTTGTATGCCGAAGATGCTGGCGTGTTCCAACACGATCAGTTCCACGACTTCCTTGTCACCTACGAAGCCAAGGACTTGCGTCGTGCCTTGCGTGATTTGTTTGAGGTACTGAATACTCCTATAGAAAAACGAAGCAAATACTTGCAAGAGGAGTTGGCTGCATTCCCTTACACCAATGGAGGTCTGTTTGAAGAAGAGATAGAGATACCGCAGTTCTCAGAGGAGTTGAAGCAGACGTTACTACAGAATGCCAGTCTCGATTTCGACTGGAGCGCGATTTCGCCTACCATCTTCGGTGCCTTGTTTGAAAGTACACTGAACCCCGAAACTCGTCGCAGCGGTGGTATGCACTATACTTCGATTGAGAACATACACAAAGTCATCGACCCATTGTTCCTCAACGACCTTCGTAGTGAACTTGACGAGATTCTGGAGGAAAAGGTTGAAAAGCAGCGAGTACGCCGTCTCGATGATTTCCAGAACAAGCTGGCTTCGCTGACATTCTTCGACCCAGCCTGCGGTTCCGGCAATTTCCTCACCGAAACCTATCTTTCGTTGCGTCGCTTGGAGAACGAGGCCATCCGTGAACGCTATCGTGGACAGACGATGATGGGAGAGTTCCTGAACCCCATCAAAGTCAGCATCCAGCAGTTCTATGGCATCGAAATCAACGACTTTGCCGTTTCGGTAGCCACGACAGCACTTTGGATAAGCGAGGCGCAGATGTTGGCAGAGACAGAGCGCATCATCCAGCGAGACATCAATTTCCTACCGTTGAAGAGCTATTCGAATATCCGTGAGGGCAATGCCCTCCGCATGGATTGGGATGTGATAGAAGTACCATCGAACATTCCCACGATTCATGCGAAGAATGTTCATCTGATTGTCGAACCAGAGACGACGATGGCAAGCGAACCAATCGAATATGGCGAACTGAACATAGTAACCAATCGTTTCGATGGTGATGCCCAGCCCGATGTGCAACGCTATCAGGTACACTACGACTACATCATCGGCAACCCACCGTTTGTAGGATACGCATACCAAAGTAAAGAGCAGAAAAAAGACCTCAAAGATTTAATGATTGGTTTTGGCAATAATATCGACTATGTAGCGGGTTGGTATTATAAGGCCGCCCAATTAATGAAGCATTCTAAAGATACGCGTGCTGCTTTGGTGTCTACAAACTCTATCACACAGGGCGAACAGGTTACAGCAATTTGGAAACCTATGTTCGAAAAGTTTGGTATCCATTTTGACTTTGCTTATCGTACGTTCCGATGGGATAGTGAAGCAGATATAAAGGCTCATGTTCATTGCGTCATCATAGGCTTTTCTGTTGATAAGAATGCCATTACAAAGACAATTTATATCTCTAATAACAAATACTTCAATGCTACAAATATCAACGGCTATTTGTTAGATGCTCCGAATGTTTTTATTGAGAAGAATTCAAAGCCACTCTGTGATGTTCCTCCAATGATTAGAGGAAGTTCACCAATTGACGATGGAAATTTACTATTGACCATCGAAGAGAAAGATTTGTACCTTCAAAAAGAACCTCAAGGTGAGAAATACTTGAGACCATTCATGATGGGCAAAGACTTTCTCGAAAGAAAACCACGATGGTGTTTCTGGCTTGTCGGAGCAAATCCGTCTGAATTAAAAGCATGCCCTATTTTGTTAAAGCGCATTGAGGCTGTACGAGAATTCAGATTGAAAAGCTCAAAAACTGCAACTGTACAGAGTGCTATTACACCAACTCTTTTTGGTGAGATGCGACCTTGCGAAAGCGACTATGTTGCAATACCTAAAGTTACCTCTGAGAAAAGAAGATACATACCTATCGAGTATCTAAAGGCAGAAATCATTGCTGGAGACAAATTGTTCCAAATGCCCTATGCATCTTTATATCATTTTGGTGTTCTCACCAGCATTGTTCATATGTCTTGGATGAGAGCCGTTTGCGGAAGATTGGAGATGCGATATAGTTATTCTAACACCATAGTTTACAACAACTTCCCATGGCCAACCCCAACAGACGAACAGAAACAACGTATAGAGCAGACGGCGCAAGCCATACTCGATGCTCGTGCTCTCTATCCCGATTCTTCACTTGCTGACCTCTATGACGAGCTGACCATGCCCGTAGAACTGCGCCGTGCCCATCAGGACAACGACCGTGCTGTGATGCAAGCCTACGGATTCCCCGTCAAATCTTCATTCACAGAAAGCCAGTGTGTAGCAGAATTATTTAAAATGTATCAAGAAATAACGAAGTAAATGCAATGAGAAAAAAGCCAGAAATAACGGTTTCTATGATATTTCATCTTTCTGAAAAGTTTTTTGAACAATACGAGGAAAGACACCTTAACCTTTCTTTAGAACAGAACGAGGTTTGCTTTCGTGATTTCGTAAATCAATACTATAGTGCTCTATTTTGGGGCAATACACCTTCACCAGTTATTAATACTGACATTCCTCTTTTTTGACCAAGCAACTTTTTGGCGAATTGTTTGGAGGAAACAGGAAAAAGATGTATCTTTGCAAAAACAATAAATACTTATTGAATAATGGAAAAGAATATACCTAGATTATCAATATACGGAGATACTACTACTTTGTATCTCCCCTCAGGAAAACAATTTAGTTATTTTGGAATTAATTCAGAAGATTCTTTGCTCAAAAACATAGAAAATAATCAAGTGATAAAAAGCTATAAAAAGATTTTTGAGAAATTGAATCATGAGGATAAGCAAAAGTATATGATTAAGGAATTTGGTCGTTGGGAACAATCCCCACCCAGCAACAGTTGTGTGGCATTATGGTTGATAGAGACCTATGAAGCTGAAATGACCATCAGTTCTTTAAACGAGATGGAATATTCTGGCAAAAACCTTGAGGAGGAGATAGCCTGGCTAAAAGAAGAATTAGCAGAAAAACAACGAATAATCAACGAGAAAGATGCTATTATCAATCAAAAGACTTTGGAGCATGATGAGTATATAAAGAATAACGGGAATGACGATGGTGAGAAGTCTGGTACATATCGTTATGTATTACAAAAAGGAGATTCAATTTATTTATCTCTAAGAGAGCGAAACATCATCGAATATGTGATTCATTGTGTGGCGTTGAAACCAAAAGAAGGTCTTTCTGCGAACATAAAGCGTTTGATTGGAAAAGAGAAAACCGTAGGTGGCCATTATAATGACTCAAAGCGTGATAGTTCACGTCCCCTTTCGTCAGAGGAGAAGAAAAAAATAAAAAAAGTTTTAGAGGCAGAAAACATAGATTATAAAAAGTGGTTAAAAGAACATTTTTAACCCATAAATCACCCTCAATGGGAAGAGGTAGTAACGTTTTTGTTGCTACCTTTTTTGTTTGATTTCCATTTATCACTAATGACACAAAGTAGACACAAAGGCACACGAAATAGACACAAATAGACACAAGAAAAATTGTAATTGTTATTTGATGGATAAAACTTTTACATGATGAAAAACCCTTATCTTTGCATCCGAAATCGTTCGGGTGCTTTTTTGTTTATGAACGGAAAGTAAACCTGAGACGCAATTTCTCGGTATAGTTAGGGGAATTCCTGAGCACAGGACCCGTCAGACCCTGAAAAAGCCTATGGGGGCTGAAGTGCGAGGCATTAATTATTAAAAAGATTTAAATATGTCATACGACAAAAATCTTTTAGCGCAAGTCTATGCTGCTTCGGACAGCGGACTTGACATCATCAAACGCGTTTGCCCTCAAGTAGCAGACGTAGTAGGGACAAAGAAACACTTCAAGCTGAGACTTGAAGAGCGTACTGCATCGGCATGCCTCTATCCTCCAAAACAAGGAGAAGACTGCTGGCATGTCAAAGACTTCGGCATGAGCGAAGAGGGTGGCTATTTCTCTCCTATCGACCTTTATATGTGGTCAAAAGGGTATTCCAAAAGTCAGTTCTCATTGGCTCTTCATGAGTTGCTAGAACAATATGGCGTTGCTGAAAAGCTGACGGCGACAGTTAACCGACCAGAAATATCACGACGATCAGCAACCGAGTCGGAGAAAGGACAGCCTCCAAGGGTAGTTACTCGTGATGTTTTTACGGCGCAAGAACTATCTACTTGGGGACCTTGTGTCAAGCCAGAACACCTAATAGAACTGGGATGGAAGGCTGTGGAGTCGGTCACGATAACCAAAGGTTCAGAGGTTATTGTGAAAAAATCTACACCTACATATCCAATCTTTGCTGAGGATTGTCAATATCAGGATGATCACGGTAACATCAGTTCTTTTCAGAAGCTCTACGAACCCAAGAATCCTGACAAAGCTTACCGCTTCATGATTGTAGGCAAGAAGCCATCGAATTACATCTTTGGGCTATCTTCGCTGCGCCGGAAATATCAGGAGTTGCATGAGGAAAAACTCAACGAGGTTGTGTTAGTTTCAGGTGGCAGTGATGCCGTCAACTTGCTTAGTATGGGTTACCAGCCTATCTGGTTAGGGAGCGAGACGGAAGAGCTTCGTGAAGATGATCTCTGGCTTTTGCTTAAGTTTGCCAAACGAATTGTCAATATTCCTGATATCGATGCTACAGGGTGGTTTGTTGGTCAACGGCTTGCCTTGCGCTTTCCTATTCTTTATACAGCGTGGTTAAAAAAAGGGGACATGTGCGAACTGCACGATAATCGCGGTCGGAAGCGAAAGGATTTAAGGGACTTCATTCAACTTCATCCCGACAGAGAGTCGTTGCAAAAACTGATAGCTAGAGCCAAGCGTGCTCAGTTCTGGATTGAGGTGAAGGATCCGAATAATCCTGACAACGTGAAGTATGAGCTCTCGCGTGCTAGCCTCGACTACTTTTTAGAATTGAACGGTTTTTTCACCATCAAAGACAACGACAGAAAAGAACCTCAATACATCAAAATCGAGGGCAACAAGGTCTGTCCTATTCCGGCCAAAAGCATTGTTAACTTTGTTGGCGACTGGGCTGATGAACAGGGACTACCCGAAGCTTTGCATAACAAGTTGAAGCGTTGCCGTGATCTTCCTACGAATGAAAAAAGCACACTGACAGAACGGGACGACTTGGACTTTACAAGGGCCACGGCAACTTCGCAGCGTTTCTACTTTAAAAATTGTGTGGTGGATATCACCGCTGATAAGATTACCTCCACACCTTATAGTTTGTTTTTAGACGGCAAATATGCATGGGAAGATTCCATCATTCAGCACACTTTCAAGCAGCTAAAACCGCAGTTCGTTGTAGAGAAAGGTGATGATGGGCGCTATCACTACACCTTAACAGCTGATGCCACCAGTAAATTCTTTCGCTTCGTACGTAACACCAGCCGCCTTTATTGGCGCAAAGTGGATGAAGATGGTCAGGAACTGACACCAGAGGAACAGGCAGAAGAAGAGCAGTGCACGATAGCGAAGTTGGCCAACATTGGTTATCTACTTCATGGTTATAAGTCGGAATCCGAGCCATGGGCAACCATCTGCCAGGATGCCAAACTTGGTGAGACGGAGAAGGATTGTAATGGTAGAAGCGGTAAATCGTTCTACCGAGACGGGCTTTCGTCACTGCTGAGAACCTTCCCGATTGAAGCTCGTACGGCCTCAATTACGGAAAACCGTTTCCTTTTCGATGGTGTGACAGCAGATACGGATCTCATAACCGTCGATGAATGTAGTTTTAACCTAAACTATGACTTCTTCTTCGGTAAGATTACTGGTCCTTTCCGAGGCGAGGAAAAGGGCAACCATCCGTTCCTTATTCCTTATTCACAAAGTCCGAAGTTCTGGTTCGGCACCAACTACGTGATCCGCCGTCATGATCCGAGTACAGAAGGACGACTATGGCCGCAAGTCTTTGGTGACTACTATCATATTAAGACAAAGGACAACGACTATCGTGAAACTCGTACCATTTTCGATGATTTTGGTGAAAACCTGATGGGTACTGAGTATGCAGAAAGCGACTGGCAGGCCGATATTGCCTTCATGCTCGAATGCCTCCAATTCTACCTCCGTCTGCCAAAAGCTGACCGTAAACAGATGCCGCCACTCAAGCAGATAGAACGACGTGAGCAGAAGGCTGCTGTAGGTAAGGATTTCCGTCAGTGGGCTGAAGAGTTTTATGATGAATGCAGTGGAAATCTCGACAGAGAGATTATGGCGCAGACGATACTCAACGAATTTAACCGAGAAACGGGCAACAAATGGACGATGACCATGCTGACTCGTAACTTGAAAGCCTATTGCGAATATGCCTCCCACATCTATTGCCTTAATCCTAAGTCTATCACAGGAAAGAAAGCAGATGGAGATCCATGGGTGAAACGCGAGAATGTTAAGCAGGAGCGTTTCTATTACGTACAATCGCTAAAAGCACATTTGGCTGAATGTAATGCAGTAGCCGCAGAAGAACAAGAACTGCCCTTCTAATCTCTATCAGGAAGGCTCGCTGATAGGCGAGCCTTCTTTTATGGGGTTACACTTTTTGTGTGACACTTTTATTTTTCTATTCCCACTCCTTATTTTTTTTATTAATATATACCCTCTATTTTTCCTTAATTAAAGTGTAAAAGCGTAACACAGGATTATATTTGTATATAAGTGATTGAATCCGTTTGATTTACGTTTTAAAAATGTCCGTGACACTTTTGACATACTTTGTTACACTTTGCTTTTTGACTCCCAAAGTGTAACGGTTTTCAACACCTTTCAACCCTCTATTAATTCCTCCAAAAATTCTTCATTTTTATTGAAAAAAGTTGCTGAAAAATTTGCATATTTCAGGAAATTTTCGTAACTTTGTGGTGTCAAAAGAAGAGGTGAAAATGTTGCAGGAGTGTGGTGGAAATAATGTTAGAGTGCACGCTGACAAATGACAGACCGCACGGCAGCAAAACCCTTCGGAGACAGAGTTAACCAGATTGTTTAACAGAAAAAGTTTTTAGCTTATGGCACTAAAAATCAAAGCAAGAGAACGATTGTTCAAGGTAGGCAAGTTTGCCGGAACATATCGTTATGTGATGCAGCCTGATCTGTATTCAGCGC
>CACZXN010000074.1 GCA_902785075.1 uncultured Bacteroidales bacterium
GATTGCCCTCAATGCGTGTAGGTATGACATCTATCGCGATGCTCGTACCTGTTTTTATGTTTAGCCGCACCATCAAGCATTGACGGGTCTGAGGCGGATGTTGATCGAATACAAAGTTGCCTAAGCTATAGCATACAAGCGTCGGGCCGATGGTGTCGATGGGTTGAACAACATGCGGATGATGGCCAATAATTGCATCCACACCAGCATCTGCCAACTGTCGTGCTAAAAAACGCTGGTTCATCGACGGGAATGTATTGAATTCGACACCCCAATGCAAAACCGTCACGATACGAGTATCGGGATGCTGCTGGTGATAATCGGCAATGGTGCTCACAAGGCTATCGGAGGCAGGTTGACACACCCCAGGCTTCCCATCAAGATGATGCCAATTCTCCAATGCCATCATCACCGCATTGAACACCGCAACATGTGTGTTTCCTTTTGAGATAACTACCGGTTCGACTTGTTCCTCGTACGAACAGCCATAGCCAATTGACACGATGCCCGCGTCGGTAAGGTGCTGATAGGTCGCTTGCAGACCTCGACGCCCTTGGTCGTTGGTATGATTGTTTGCCAAAGCAGCATGAGTGATGCCCACCTGACGCAAATCATTCGCCCATTCGGCATTCGCACGGAAGATGTAGCGCTTGTTGACAGGTGAGAGGGTGTCGGTCAGCGGACATTCGAGATTAATAACCACAGCATCCGACTGACGGAACTCAGCTTGCACACTATCGAAGAGGTAAGCCACCCCTCGCCGTTCAGCAATGGGCCGCACTCCCCTATCCAACAACACATCTCCAGTGAAGAGAATAGAAAGTTGTTCCTCCTCCTCATGAGTAGTTGAGGAAGAGGAACACGCATAAATCATCGAAAGACTAACAGCCAGTACTATAGTAAATTTCTTCATTGACCGTCAGCTTTTTCTCGCTGTCGAGGATGAGCGGCAACATCCACTTTGGACGACCAGGCACATCTTTCTTTTCGAGACGTTCCTGCCATTCCTCATCAGTGAGACGTTTGTCCAGTTCGTTAACGAACTCATAGTAGCTGTATGTAGCTCCACGAGTAAGATAAGTCTTACCGTCAATCTCGACAATCACATAGAGAGCATCGGCATTACCTGTTGCCTCGTAGAGGATTCCACACTTGTTGCAACCCAGTACCATACGGGTGAATACGTCTGCCACCTGAGCGATAGAACGGTCGGCCCCTTCAACCTGACCCCAAGAATCAAGCGAGAGATCAGGATCGATGACACTCAATGTGAACCACTCGAGAGAGCTGCCGAGATATTCAATCTCACGATACTCTGACTCATCCAATGCCTTATGGTCGAGTTCTTTCTTCGTGATGTTGATACAGAAGTCAATATAGTCCTCCAACTGCTCTGTCTTTCCCTGTAGGTCTTCGTTCATGAGGTGATGCTTGTCGAGCAAAGAGTGAGTCAGAGTGAGCATCTCACGCATTTTGTTCCAGAACTTGAGGTTCGGTTCTACATATCCAACAAGAATTGGTTCAGGGAAGTCTTCTCCGCCTCCGCATTCAGCTACCACAGGTTGCTCAGCATAGAGGATAGCATCGTGTTTCAACTCTGCCCATGAAGCCAAGCCCGTGTTGAGGTTCTTACGTGCCCAAGCATTCGTGTTCATATAGTCAGGATAGCTCTTGTCGCTATTCTGCAGCGCAATCAGACACTCGAACCACTTGTTGTACATCGACAAATCCCATTCGTCGAACTTCGTGAACTTATCCTTCATCTCTTTCGACTGCTTGTCATAGTCGCTCCACAATGAAGGATAATCATATACATCCTTTATAATATTGTCAGCTTCTTCTGCACCGAAAGCAGAGAACACATCCAATCCTGATGGGAATGGTTTGTCGCAGTTTGCCTCTGGGTCATACATATTACCCAACACCTCACCATCTGGAGTATAGCGCTGTGGCATGAAGTTAATCTTATCTTCACAACCATTCTCAGCAATCTTCGACTTCACACGATTGCGCTCCTTGAAGAGGTTCACAAGGAACGTGTCGAGCGCATTCAGCTTACCTGCATCAACAAGGTCGTTCACAGACTTGTAATTCTCCTTAGCGAAGTAATCAGCAATATCGAACACAGATACATTATCTACCACACCCATGAGGAAATTCAATGTCTCATACACTTCCTGACCGGGCAGCTGACCGTTCTTCTTCAGAGAATTCATGAGGTATGCCATCATCGACGCATACTTCACAGATGTTTGGTTCTCACGACAGAAGGTGCAAGTCTGCAACCACATCATTGAACGGAAGTAACGCTTCTGAGCCTCCGTACGAGTGTAGTGCCCACGAGGTGTAAAGAGGTCATATGCAAAATCCAATTCACGATATGACATCATAGGTGATGAACGCATCTGCAAGGCATCAATATTCTCCAACTCGCCCTCTACTTTCTTCTTATAAGACTCAGGAACTTGAGTGGTCTTATTACCTGTAAGGAGTATATCGCCAATTGCAAAGAAAGCAGCATTATATTCAGCCATATCTTTGATTTCAGGAGTTGGAGCCTGAGCAGCTACTTCCATTGCCTTGCGATTCATCTCTACACATACGTTGTGAATACGCTCCACAAATTCATGTCGCTCAACCATCTTCAGTACATAGCTGAAATACATGTGGAATGCCTGCAAATACACGTCTGTAGTCACAAAGCTTGGCATACGATTATAGTCGTTCTGCTCGTAGATGTTAAACAGCTGCTGGTCTTCTGTCGGAACGATGACGAAGTTGTTCTTGACAAGTTTTGCATAAAACTCCTTGTCGAACTCATCGAGCACAAACATATTGACAGTTATCGCAGGATTGAGCAGTTTCAGACCGTCACGATCCATCTCACGCTGTTTCTCCAACGCAGCCATACGTTCGTCGATCTTGGCAACAAACGCAGTTTCTTCGTCCGACAACTTCACTTTAGACATATCAGTCAGCGCTTCCCAATCATGTTCTTCCATATAATCATAACAGCGTTCTGCATACCAATCGCACTTCGAGATGAAGAACGCATTGAGCTCTGCATCCATCATCCACACGCCCTTGGTCGCATACACATAACTCTTCATCAACCTCAGTTCTTGATAAGTCATGTCTGAGATATCCACACTGAGATCTACCTTGTCGGGCAAAGAGTCGGCAGTCATCAGGAACGAATGAGGGTTGAACTCCTCACATTCGAAGTCCTCATCGGTGAGCTTATCACCCGTCTTACCTGTGTTGTTACATGCGCACAACACCAGCAACATCGATAATGATAAAAGTACTTTTTTCATAATTCTACGTTATAAATGTTTTACATATTTCAATCCAAATCCTTGCTGGCGATATAATACCTCTACGGATGTCCCATCAGTATCGCGCTCCCACGAATGTATCATAGCGGGAACAGAATCGCGCTCTACTTTGAAGTCAATCAGCGGCAATCCCAATCGGGAACCAAGCCATAGAGGGCGGATGAGACGACCTTTGAAGAGGTGGAATATGAACAGGCGCTTGTCGGGTTCCTTTCGATAGCGGGTTGGTTTTATCACCCCTACCAGAATCTCCGGAACGCTGTCGCCTGTCAGGTCTCCACAGTCGAACTGATAGACAGGATGGAGCAAGGTCCACACATCGAGCAATTTCTCTTCCGAATAGTGTCGTATCTCCCATGTAGAATCAACTGCAACCAGTTCTATGCGCCCTTTGTTTCCTTTCGACAGATAGGCGAACGATGAGGGCGATGTCTCGGTAATCACACACCCCTGTTTCCTCTCCTCGTCGCATCCGACCACCGTCAGACACACCGCAAGTATTATCAGCGCCTTTCTCACTTGATTTGCAAGCAAACAATCGATGCTTTAGGCATATCCACTACCAATTGACCGTTTGCAATCTTTGCTCCGTTGAAGGCTGTTGGCTTCACTAGGTTAGGATTCTCAAACGTGTTGTGGTCGGCAATGTTCTTCGAAGTCAGAATCTGAGCATTCTGAACCTTACCATTGATTCCATCCAAATTGATGGTCACCTTCGTAGCATTCTTCAGGTCGGCATTTGCAAGGTTGATATTTACCGTACCGTTTGCCATCTTCGAAGCAGAACAGCTTACGTATGGAGCCACACGACGAGCACTGTTCTTCTGTTCGTTCTCTGCATCGAAGTAGTCGCACTTCACAGTAAGCGGAATGTTTACTGCCTCCATATTAGGCACGTACATCTTGAAGACATGATAAGTTGGTGTGAGCAACATCTTGTCGTCCTTTGTCAAAACCATACTCTGCAGCACATTCGCAATCTGAGCGATGTTACACATCTTCAGACGCTTCGTGTACTGATGGAAAGTGTTGAGCGACACAGCTGCTACCATCGCGTCACGCATTGAGTTCTGCTGGCGCAAGTGTCCCTCAATACTACCTGGCTCCTTATCCCACCAAGTACCCCACTCATCGAGCAGTAAGTCAACCTTTCCTTGGGGATCGTACTGGTCCATCACTGCAATCTGCTTTCTCAGCACCTCTTCCACACCGACTCCACACTTAGCGATTGTCCAGTAGTATTGGTCGTCGTTAAACTCTGTTGCACTACCCTTGCTGCCACTCCAAGTGTAGCATGTATAGTAGTGAAGCGACAGACCTTTCATGTGGTCAGCACAGCGATCCATCAAGGTAGCAGTCCAGTCGTAGTCGTAGTCGGTAGCACCCGAAGCAACTTTGTAGAGTTTGTTTCCGCTATATTCGCGGCAATAAGTCTGATAGCGACGATATAGGTCACTATAGTATTCTGGGCGCATGTTACCACCGCATCCCCAGCTTTCGTTACCTACACCTATATAATAAACCTTCCAAGGCTTCTCACGTCCGTTCTGCTTTCTGAGCTTCGCCATCGGACCGTCAGCAGCTGTCATGTATTCAACCCACTTTGCAGCTTCTTCTACCGAACCGCTACCTACATTCATGCTCACGTAAGGTTCACACCCAAGCAGTTCGCAGAGGTTCAGAAACTCATGTGTTCCGAAACTATTATCCTCTACCGTTCCGCCCCAGTTGTTGTTCACCATACGAGGACGAGCCTCTTTCGGACCGATGCCGTCCATCCAGTGATACTCATCAGCAAAGCAGCCACCTGGCCAACGCATCACAGGCACTTTAATGTCCTTCAATGCTTGGAGCACATCATTACGATATCCCTGAGTGTTAGGAATCTTCGAATCAGGACCTACCCACAGACCGCCATAGATACACGTTCCAAGGTGTTCGGCAAACTGACCGTAGATTTCCTTGTTGATTTTTTCCTTAGCATCCTTCACCTTCAGGGTTACAGATGCCTCTTTCTGTGCTGATATTGGCAGCGTGAGTGCCAATGCTAATGCAAATAATGTTTGTTTCATCATACGATTATCTTATTGTAGTTATCTATTCATCCTCCTCTTTTATGAAAGTCAAGTCATCTTCTGGCCAATAGATGGCTTTGCCACCGTTCCGTATTTTCAGACGTGTCTCTTCGCCATCTCCCCATATCATGACAATTTCGTTGCCTTCAACGGAGTATTCGAACGACGTGAAGTTCAGACTTCCGATGATTCCCGAACTGCCTGTACCGTCTGAGTCGAAGCATAAGCGGTCGTTATTATCTGTGTCGTAGATGCCGACCATATCCTTCATTGAGTAGCCACCACTTACCTCTTCCTCTTCCACCTCAATAGAGTCGGTCTCATCGAGAGGAGCAGTCGTGGCATTCGAGGTGATTTTGATGATCACCGTATCACTATCGGGTGATGTTTCTGTAGTCACCGAACCGTTTACCGTAAAATTACATGAAACTAACATACCGCAACCAAACAGCATGCTTGCTGCTATTGCTGATTGTAAAAAAGGTTTTGTTCTCATAATTCTTATTTATAATAAATGACTGTTGTTTTTGATAACGATGCAAAAATAATGCTTTTTTTTCAATTTCGAAAACAATGTAACCATTTATTTGCCAATTATACCGCTAGCATGCACTAATTTCACTGCATTTTTCATTTCTTTAACCTCTAAACTCTCAACTCTAAACTATTTTTCTTACCTTTGCACCATGATAACAAAACGCAAAACACTCATCATTATCCTTGCAGCACTACTGACAACGGCGGTAGTTGCCGCAATCATCATAGCCAACATGCTATGCCATTCGCTCTCACCACGTGAGACCACCTATATATATATTGATCAAGACGACGATATCGACAGTGTGCGTAGTAAGCTGATTGCAACCGATGCCGACATCTCCATGACGGCGTTCGACTGGCTTGTTACGGCAAAACACTACGACCAACACATCCGTGTGGGACGCTACGAAGTGTCCGACCGCCTGTCCACACTCGACCTCTTCCGCGACCTACGCAACCACAACTCGAAACCGATTAACCTCGTCGTGCCAAGTGTTCGCACTGTTGAGATGATGGCAGGACGACTCGCCCGTCAACTGATGATTGACTCGACGACCATCGTCAACTCGTTCCACGACCCATCTACATGGGCTACATTGGGTTACAACCAACAGACCTTCCCTGCCCTATTCATCCCCAACACCTACGAAATCTATTGGGAGACATCCGTGGAGCGGCTCGTCGAACGTTTTGACAAGGAAAACAAAGCATTCTGGAATGCCGAACGTTGCACGAAAGCCGAGAGGATTGGACTGAAGAAAACAGAAGTCATCACCCTTGCAAGTATCGTCGATAGTGAGACTGCAAACGATGGCGAGAAAGCTCGGATAGCCGGTCTGTACATGAACCGCTTGCATCGGGGCATTCTCCTACAGAGCGACCCTACAGTCATCTTTGCTGTTGGCGACTTCTCCATCCGACGTGTGCTCAACAAACATCTGCAAGTCGAGTCGCCCTACAACACCTACCGCGTGGCAGGTCTGCCGCCTGGTCCCATCCGCATACCAACGATTGCAGGCATCGATGCTGTGCTCAACTACGAGCATAACGACTATATCTACATGTGTGCCAAAGAGGACTTCTCGGGCACCCACAATTTCGCCGTCAACTATGCCGAGCATCAAGCAAATGCACGCAGATATATCAACGCACTCAATCAACGAGGAATCAAATAAAGGGCTAAGAGCTGTAAAGCTGTAGAGCTGTAGAGCTGTAATAATTTATATGGAACGAACCAACGAAATATATAAGGTCACACTGATCGGCAGCATCGTGAATGTGGTGCTACTCATCTGCAAATTCACGGCTGGCATCTTAGGCAATAGTGCCGCCATGATTGCAGATGCAGTCCATTCACTCTCCGACTTTGTGACAGATGTTGTGGTACTCGTGTTTGTACATCTCAGCAGCAAACCCACAGACAAATCGCACGACTACGGACATGGGAAATTCGAGACACTCGCACTCACCATCATCGGGCTTGCACTGCTTTCCGTAGCCGTAGGAATCGTCTATAGCGGAGTGATACACATCATTTCGTGGTTCAACGGAGAAAACCTCGAGTCGCCAGGCATGCTTGCCTTCTGGGCAGCATTGCTATCCATCGTGTTGAAGGAAGCCGTCTATCGCTACTCCATGATGAAAGCTCGCAAGTTGCAGTCGCAAGCCGTCGAAGCAAATGCATGGCATCATCGGAGTGATGCACTCTCGTCCATCGGTACGGCAGTCGGCATCGGAGGCGCCATCCTACTTGGTCAACGATGGACCGTACTCGACCCCATTGCATCCATCATCGTCGGAATATTCATCATTAAGGTAGCAATCGACCTACTTCGAAATGGAATTGGAGACCTGATGGAGCAGTCGCTGCCCGACAGCGTGGAAAGCGACATACTCGAAGCAGTAGCCTCCTTGCCAGGAGTGGATGAGCCACACGATTTGCGGACACGTCGCATCGGCAATCACTATGCAATTGAGCTGCACATACTCATGGATGGTAACATCACCCTCAACGAAGCTCACGACAAAGCATCGGAGGTGGAGCAACTGCTACGCGACCGCTACGGAGAACACACCCACGTAGCAGTGCATGTCGAACCCAAACAGACGGAGGGAAAAACGTCATAGGGTAAATTTTCACAGAATTGTTTGGATGTTTCTTGGAAATGCATTATCTTTGCAGGCGGAAACCAATAACCCACACCCCCATGACAATGCGTTTAGTGGATAATAAGGTGGATTATAATATATATATAATGTGTTGAGCTAAAAGAAATAAAAGGAGGAAAGATTATGGCAATAGTAGTATTACAGGTTCCGGATGAGAGCTTAGTTTCAAAAATTAAGAGTGCTTGCAAGATGCTTGTGGGCGTAGCATCAGTAAAGGTACAGAAATCTTCTGCCGAGAGTGGGCTTTATGATCCAGAGACAGGAAAGTATCTGAATAAGAAGACTATGAAGGTCATAGAAGATGCCCACAAGGGTATCGGTGTAACGCGCTATGACTCCGTGGATGATTTGTTTAGGAGCGTACTTGGTGAAGATGGAATGATAATCAGTTGACACTCCTGTTCCTTCGAACTGGCACGCACTCAGATTTGTTCTAAGTTTCCCATGACAATGCGTTTGGTGGATAATAAGGTGGATATTAATATATATATATAATGTTTTGAGCTAAAAGAAATAAAAGGAGGAAATATTATGACTGCAGTACAGTTAAATGAGATGAATACTGAATTATGGCAGAGTATTGGTGCCATAGCCGATAGCGAGCCTCTGATGAAGCGTCTGACTCGCTATGCCAAGAAGTTGGTAAAAGAGAAATCTGATTCCACGCTGATGACCAAGGAGGAGTTCTTTGCAAAAATAGAACGTGCAGAACAGCAAGCAGCGCGTGGTGAAGGTATGGCAATGCTTCCAGGTGAAGACCTGGCATCTTTCTTAAAGCGCAATGGTTATGAGATATAAAATAATCATTCAACCTGAGGCTGCATTTGATTTGCAACGTCTTGCAAAGAGCGAGCCGAAGGCATTTGCCAAGGCTAACCGCTTTATACAAGAGCTTGCAGTGCATCCCAAGACGGGTCTTGGTCATCCTGAGCCACTGAAGGGTAAGCCCGAAGGTCGTTGGAGCCGTGAGATTACCAAGAAGCACAGGCTCATTTATCGCATCTTCGAGACGGAAGTTTATGTTGACGTTCTGGCAGCCTACGGGCATTATGATGACAAATAGTTTCTCCCCTTCCCCCAGATAATGCGGATATATATAAGGTCAAAGGTCTAAGGTTAGTGGTTCGTAGATTCTTCGTGGTCTGCGAATTGTTTTTTCAGTCTAAGAGATAACGGAACTATGGAATATAAATTTGAGAAGAACAAGATGGACCTTCAGGTGCTACGTGATTTTTGCGAGCGTGAGGGTGAGGCGGTGGAATACCGAAAGGGTGACCAGCTGGAGCGTGAGGGTGACCCGTCGCAGTGGTTCGCCTTTGTGACGGATGGTTGCTTCAAGTATGTGAATCATGGCAGCGATGACAAGAAACACATCACCTGGTTCTCGTTTGAGGGTGAATTCGTGGCCGACTATCCTACGTTCCTCTACGGCCAGCCGTCGCAGACTACTATCAAGGCGATGATGCCGGGCCGTGTGCTCAGGGTTACGGGACAGCAGCTGGAGCAGTATTTCGGTCAGAGCATTGAGACGATGAAACTGCGTGCCGTCATTGCCGAGCATATTCTCTTACAGTTCCGTTCGCGATATCTGGACCTCCACTGCGCCACGCCCCGCGAGCGTTATGAGCAACTGTTGCAGCGTTGTCCGGGCATTGTTGAGCACCTCGACTTGCAGGACATAGCCTCGTTCCTCAATGTCACTCCCAAGACCATCAGCAAGATCCGCAAAGAAATCACTTTCGGATAATAACGGCGTTTTATCAATTAATAAAAGAAAATAATTAGGGGTTTATATCGATTATGTCAATATAAATCCGTACATTTGCAGCGTGAAACTAAAAACAAAACAAGCTATGCAAGCAACTGTTTTCAATCCTATCCAGCTACATCTGCTTCAGATGTTCTCACGTATGAACTCTGAGCAAGAGCTGAAAGAAGTGCAGCAAGTTTTATCGGAATACTACTTCAAAAAAGTTGCCAAACGTGCCAATGAGCTTTGGGACGAAATGGAACTGAACGATGAGAAACTCGAACAGATGGCTAACATC
>CACZXN010000075.1 GCA_902785075.1 uncultured Bacteroidales bacterium
AGCAGAGAACTCATTGCGTACCAGTGCAGTTCGCACAAGCATACCAACTCGTACGAGTGTGGCAAGTTCGAACAACCGAATCAGCACATCAGGCAACACACGTACCGTATTCAATGGCACGACCGTTGGAGGAACTACGAGGAACAATAACAGCAATAACAATAACAACCGTGTGGTGGTTGTCAATCGTAACGAAAGCAATAATCGTACATCAGCCGTTCGTACGAACACGCAGCAAACCGTTACCACTACTCAGAGACAGAACACGAATACCACCCAGCGTGTGACAACTCCTACTACAACGAACCAGCAGCGTACAGTTGTCAGTGTTCCACAACCTACGACAACTCGAAGTAGTGCAGCATCAAGTAGCTTTGGAGGTGGTAGCACATCATCCTTTAGCAGCTTCGGCGGCGGAGGCGGTGGTGGTAGCATCGGAGGTGGTGCAAGTTCTGGTGGTGGCTCGCGTATCTCTGGAGGTAGGAGATAAGTTGCTCCTAAACAATTAAACCATTTATTCTTAAACTCTAAAACCATTTTACGATATGAAAAGATTGTTTATCCTTGCATCACTGGTGGCAGTAAGCGCCACAATGATGGCTCAAGATATGTTTGAAGCAACAAATTTCGCAACAAAGGACCTCAACGGAACTGCACGTTATGTAGGTATGGGTGGAGCACTCGGTGCCCTCGGAGGAGAGATATCGACGATGAGTTCTAACCCAGCAGGTACAGGTCTGTTCCGCAGGAGCGATGCAGCATTTACCGTAGGTGGCGTATTTGGCGCAAAAGGTGTACTGGGACATGATGCCTCAAGAATGTCTCTTGATAATGGAGGTGTCGTCATCGCACTTCCTATAGATATAGATGGCAGCTCTGTAAGATATGTGAACTTTGGCGTCAACTATGTGAAGAATAAGAACTTCCTGTTCAATCAGGATACACCTATTCAGAACCTTGGGGTGTCAACTGCTGCAGGTATAGTAAACCTTTCTCAAAGCTACCAGATAGCAGGAATGGCTAATGAGGCATTCAATAAAGATGATTGGAGAGGAGCCTTAGCAGACATGTCGGCCCCATTGTATGACGATAATGGTAATCTGACGAAGTATGGTTTGATAGGCGAGAACTATACATACGATCCAGTTAACGATGCAGACGTATTTACAGGCTTCACAGGTTTCGGAGCAGATCAGGCCAACATGAGAAAGTCCACTTATGGAGGTATCACTCAGGCTGATATCAACTTGTCTATGAATTTGCTCGACAAGTTCTTCTTCGGAGCATCTGTAGGATTGTACGACATCGACTACAACCGCGAGTCTTTCTATGAGGAGTTGCTGGCTGTGCCTGGAGTAGGAAATGCATTCTACGACTTTAACAACTGGTACAAGACTACAGGTGACGGTGTAGATTTGAAACTTGGTTTCATCTGTCGTCCTATCGAAGACTCTCCGTTCCGTTTCGGACTTACTGCTCATACACCAACTTGGTTCAAGATGGAAGACCTTAATGGCTCTACGCTGCATATCAATGATGCATTTGTTTCAGAGAAGTATTATGACCCCTATCGTTATGACCTGCGTACTCCTTGGAAGTTAGGTGGTAGTCTGGGATACACTATAGGTAACTATTTCGCAATCGGTGCTGAGTACGAATATCAGGATTTGTCAACAATGAAGTATTCTCAGGATGGTCATCAAACCGCTTATTTCCGCACCCAGAATGATCTCATTAACAAGAATCTGAAAGGTCAGAGCACCATTAAATTGGGTATGGAGGTAAAGCCGACGGACGAATTCAGCATTCGTGCAGGTTACAACTATGTGTCTGCTCCTATGAAGGACGATGCTTACAAGGTGATTGCATATGACTCTCCATTTACGGAGACCGATTTCACGAACTGGAAAGCTATCAACCGCTTCACAGTGGGATTGGGTTACAGATATAAAGGTGGATATATAGACCTTACTTATCAGTATTCTGGTCAGAAGGGTGACTTCTATGCATTCGACGATATAGATCTGAAGCCAACAGAAATCAAGAACAATCGTAGCCAGATTATGTGCACCCTTGGATTCCGCTTCTAAAAGATATTTAATCATCATAACGACAAAAAATGCAGGCGTTTTGCCTGCATTTTTTTTATGTCTGTTCCTAAAAAAACGAAAACTTTCCACCCCCTTGTTTGATGGGAAATAGGCATAAATGATTGCTACAAGTACTTGTGGTAATGATTTTCGCCTTTTGGAACTTTCCACCCCTTTTTCTTGGTTAGTCTAAATAAATGCCGTAACTTTGCAGCCGGAAACCAATCAGTGGTTATAAACTCTAAATGATTATGGTATGAAGAGAATAGTTCTTTTGTTACTCATATTGCTGCCAATCTGCATGATGGCACAACCTCTGAAAAAGTGGTTGACAATTGGCCCGCAAGAATGGTTGATTCCTGTTGACCTTGTGGTATTTGATCCTGACACTTTGAGTTATGAGCAGGAGCTGTTCAGGTTGATGGTTCCTGAGAATGCAAGTTTTGCTGGCATCTTCACTAATCTGAATGAGTGTTCGATTGCCTACGATTCCGTGGCTCATCAGTTGGTTTCGTCTGAGGTTATCTCATCAAGAGAGAAACAGACATTTAGTATCGACGTGAATGTAGAAAGGGCGCTTCGTCTTCATGACAAGTCGAAATATAAGGAGCCCATCATCAGACGCCACACGATGGACATCTCGGATGATGTGGCGGCTCGGCTGATACACTTATGGGATGTGGCTATCTGGACTGCCAAAGAACCTGTACCTATATACAAAGATGGTCAGATTGTCTATGTTGAAATCTGTGATGGCACAGACTATGAGTTCGTTGCCAAAAGGAAGCGGGCACGTTCCACCCTTGATGGAGGCTTAGGGCGAGCAAAGGCATTTACGGACTTTGCTACAAAGTTGGAAGTTGCTGTGCGAAAAGGGGATCGTGTTCTGGTTACGAAACTGACAGAGAACATCGATTCAATTACTCAACAGTTCCTTGTTATGGACAGAATGACTGAGAAGGAGCGAAACGAGTATTTGGAAAATCTGGCGAGAGAAGTTTCTGAGAATATCGCTCCTGAATGGCTACAGGGTGATGTCGTTTCCAAGGTGTCTTCTAAACAGAAGTATTTCTCTACGAGTAACTTGCCTTTTGTTCAGCGAAATGTAGGGCGTGAGTTCTATAATGTCACTTTCTGTTATGATGAAGCGACAAAGGCCGAACTCAAATATGACTATGCAACTCGTGTGAGGATTTGGGCAGATAATGGAGAGGTGGCAAGTATCATGACAGGAGAGGATTGGGGCAGAGTGTTTTATGAGACTTCCTACGAACAGATGAAACAGAGGGGAATCAAACGAGAAGAGCAGATGTCTTTCGTTTCGCTTAAACCTTCCATTCTTATAGAAAAAGATACAGAGTGTCGTATGAAAGAAATAGAATTAGATCACATATTCTTACAAGGACTTGACTCAGCCTATTTCAATAGAATTATTGAGTTTGACAAACCATTAGAATGGTGTGCTAATAAATACGAAAAATATCCATATATTGCAATCAAAACAAGAGTCGATGAAGAGAGTGACAATGTCATTATCTATTTTCACAACAATAATACAGTAAATCTGACTGCTGATTCAACTCCACAATTCTTTTTCGTGCACAAAGGATATTATTGTATTTTAATGGATGACGGGCTTAATGAATGGTTGCGAGAGCCGACAGGTAAAAGCAGGTTGTTTTCTTTTAAAGACTTCCCGATCATAGATGACACCAGTTCCACATTGGTTGAATACAATCAAAAACATCGGACGTTTCGAATGATGAATTTTGAATATCAAACTTCGACATGTTATGATGATAACCCCAATCCAGTAACAGATGATCGTGAATTAAACATAGATGAAAAGAAAGAATTATTACACTATCTGAAAAGTCGGAATATAGATTTCAGCAACTATGTTGTGGGTTTGTTCTGTATGATAGTAATCAATGAAGATGGTAGTGTTTCGCCTTGTCGCCTTTGGATTCCGACCAGTAGTTCTGCTGACCAATGGGAAGAGATATCTCGTGCATTATTCTCTTTCAAGTGGAAACCTTATTTGGATGAAGATGGAATCCTACATAGATATAAAGTAACTTTTAAGTATACACGTTCAGAATTAAACAATGATTTATGATGAAAAAAAGCTTTATTTATCTTATTTCTGCTTATGAATGTAAGTGTCTATGGGCAGTCTGTTCTTAGATATTATGACGATGTTTGTACATACACAAAACTATCTGTCAATAAATCCTTTAAGATGATAGAGGATAGTATTTTTTCGATTATTCCCAAGAAGAAAGAATTTGAAAAACATGTAAAATCTAGACAATACTACATTAGTATTAGTACATGGCATTCAACTTTTAATGATTCAATTATTAACATATATGTTTTTTTAGACGATTTTTGTCCATGTTTACTTGATTATAGAAAAAATCGTGAAGAGTATTATTGTAAGTTGAGGGGATATAATACCATTTTGTGGAGTGAAACTCCTATGCCAGATTGGTTTACTATAGGCTCAAAGAGAGTAAAACTGATTTTTTCACGAGAAGAGTATGTTGACCTCGTGAGCGGACTTCCGGCTTTAGAAACGGGTGAACCTTGGTATACTATCGACTTAGAATATAATGCTTTTACAAATAAGGTGAGAATATGGCACAAGGCCACCCCTTCATTTAAACAAATCAAAAAAACAAAACACTAATATAACGCCATGTATAACCCTATCAGCCTTTAGAAGAATGTCTCTTCTTTAGTGGAGTCTTGATTGCTATAATGGTTAAGTTGTGAATTTGTTAAGTTTGATCTTCTAAATCATCCTTAAAGGAGGACTTCTTCTCATCCCCCTTTAAGGGGGACAGGAGAGGGTCTGTTTGTTCCCCTTAAGGGGAAAATTTGTAGCCCTTAAGGGCTGCAAAAATTACGTTTTATTTTACGAAGACATTGGTATTGCTGTCTACGAATCATTCTTTAACGATTTAACATAAATTGAAAAAACGAAGCAATGTCATGATTGTCACGATTGTCAATTGTCATTAAGAGTTTTGAATCTGAAAATAGACCGAAAATCAATTCGAAATCCTTAATGACAATGATGACAATGACAACGATGACAACGTTGATGGTATTTCCTGATTTTCGTTACCGCTTGAGGGCGAGGTTGTAGTTGTAATACTGGGTGTTGCCCGTGATGTCTTGTTTCACTTTCAAGAACGGAGGGAATTTCACATCTTCATGACACGCCATTCCTTTTGTCTCAAGAATTGTCAGGTCGGAAATAGGGGAGAGATAGGTATCGAGTTCGAAGAACTGCCCTTTCCAGATGAATGTCTTGCGTAATTTGTGGATGGTTTGACGATAAGGGTCGGCTTGCTGAAGGAGAGATTCGTAGAGGTTGTTGCTTACTTGGCGTTCAGTCAGCAGTTCCTCTGTGGGAGAGAGCGTTTTGCGTGTGGTGTGAATATTGACGAATGTCCCATTCCAACTACGTTTTCGCAGACGTACTTCACAACCAGGATCGGCAACGAGGTAGGTTTGTGTAATCTCGCTCTCAGTACACTCTGGAATATCTCCTATGACTTCTACGATATACTTACGTTCTGTCTCAATGAGCTGAGGCAACTCAAGAACCTTCGATATTTCCTTAATGACTCGATTGAGTTTGCTCTCGAAGTCTACATTGTTGTTGATAACCCTTAGATGAGGATGACCTGTCCAAGCCTTAATAACTTTCTTATCGAGTTCGCGAGCAACCTTCAATCCCGCTTCGTCAGCTTGCTCCAATCGTTGAGCATTATTGCTCGTTGTGTAGTATTGTTCTGCACCATCAGCTGCAGACACCAAGTGGAGTACCGCATCGTAACGATTGCGTAACTCTTGGGTATTCGTGTTTAGACGGGAAGTAATGTCTTTCCACATTTCGGGAGTCATATAGGCTGAGATATCCATTACTCCACGATCGCAGACGATGACACACGGTTCTGAACATGTTTCGGCCATACGAGTAAACTTATCTTCCAAGGCGAGTTGGATTTCCAGCGTAGCCTTTTCTCCTTCATAAAAGAAGTCTTTGTTTTGAGTCAGGTAGTCCATACCTGCCTGAGTGAACATTGTAGGTACCTCTGGTATGGTAAAAACTTTATAACCAAGGGTTGTGAAATGCTCGATTACCTTCACCAAAGCACTTGTCTTGCCTGCGCAAGGTCCGCCAGTGAGAACGATACGTTTGATTGATTTCATTTGTTATTTGTTTGGGATTTAAAAGGATTCTGAGGTTTCTGAGGAGTCTGTAGGTTCTGAATTTTCTGAAATCTTAGATGATTCAGAATTCTTAGATTCTTCATGCTTCTCTGATTTCTCAACCGTTTCATCTGCTTTTGGTTCTTCTCTCTTTTCTGGAGATTTACTCCATTGCTGGTTGATGAATTTCCTGTATTTGTTACAGGTCGAGTTGGAATAGGCGCTGAAGATATTGTTTGCAAAGAGAATGTCAGTTATCTTGTTCTCGTTGACGTATGATACCATATCTTTTGTGAAATAACGTCCATCGATGACATGTATCTCTTCAAACGAATAGAACAGATAACCTGGCAACATATTCCCGAAGCTGTCTTTTAGAATCATGAGACGACGTCCGTTTTGGGTCGATGTGCGTACCTGTGTAATCTTGGTGTCTCCACCCATCATGGTACAGTAGGCTCCACCATTTCCATCCTTATATTTATAGAAGAATGGTCCTTGTGCCGGTTTGCTCTCGCCAGTCACTTGATAGTTTTTGTTGATAGAGTAGACGATATAGGTTGTGTTGTACTCCACATCCTTTGGTATGTAGTAGACAAAGTCCTCTGGTGCATTCTTCACTGAGATATCCTTAGAGTAGCCATACATGCTTCCAACATAACCATGAACAACATGTTGCTCATAGTGTTTCAAGTCTTTGAAAGGCACTCCAGCCACCTTTGCGAAGGTCTGTGCAGCATAGTAGCCTCCCAATGGTGACCAGTGGTGGTCGGTTCGCAGATAGATGTCTTCATCTTTGTGCCGTTTCAACGTGAAGTAGACGTTTACAGGTTTCACCTCGGGGTCGAGATGAGCTATCACATTACGGATGGTAGGCAATTGAGGCTTCGTGTGTTTCTTTACCTTCTCTGGGCAATAATACGCAATAGATGTAGGGATGACCATACAGTAGACGTTTGCTTGTGGGAAAGTCTGCTTGTAGTAGTTTGCCACCTCTGCATAGCCTGTACAGCCTGTTGCTTCACCTCCGTATGCCATCAAAGCTCTTACATTTTGGTCTTTTCCGATGACGATGATGCCTGCATTTGCAATTTTAGCATTCTCTTCCATTGTGTTTTCATCAGTTTCGCTGTTATCGTCTGCACTATCATCAGGCTCTTCTGTTTTTTTCTTCTCCTCCTTCTTTGGAGGGTCTGCTTTGGCTGTGGGTTCTGGAGCGTGAAACTTGATGTTATCCTCTGTAGGAGCAATTCCTATCAAGTCTTTTATTTGCATGCTTAAGGTCATCAGTTCATCGCGGAAAGGTTCGCTATCGCTGAACCATGATGATACCTTACTGGTGAATGTGCCGTTAGCTAGACTTTCCCATGAGAACTCTGGGAAAGTAGCCAGTTCACGCTTCTCGAGTTGTGATATCTTGGTGCGTGGGAATGTGTCGAAAACGACAACGAAGGCCAGGAATAGGATGGCAACAATTATCAGGTATATGATGGATGATTTCTGATGTTTCATTGTGTTAAGTATTTAATATATGCGTTCGAAGTTGCAATATTGTGAATGTGTGACATATTGTTGGCAAACAAGATATCTGTCACGTGATTGTCTTTTGCGTATTTCACGATGTTCTTGTTGAAGTATCGGCAGTCAACCACATGTATTTCCTCAAATGAGTGGAAAAGGTATCCTGGAAGTGCATTGCCAAAGCTGTCCTTGAGTATCAGCAGCCTTCGCCCGTTCTTTGTGGATGTCTTTACCGTTGTGGTGTTTAGGTCTCCATGCATAAAGGTGAGGTAAGCCTGATTATTACCATCTTCGTATTCGTAGAAGAAACGATTGTCTGTCGAAGGGGTTTCTTTTAAGATCGTGTTGTTCTTGCCGACTTGATAGCGGATGCTTACTGTATTGTATTCTACATCGCGTGGAATGTAGTAGACAAATTCCTCTGGAGCATTCTTTATGGCAATATCTTTGGAAAACTTGTACATCGTTCCTACGTAGTTATGAACTGTGTCTGTATCGTAAGTCGAAAGATCGGCAAACGGAACTTCTGCTACTTTGGCAAATTCCATCGCAGCATAGTATGCCCCAAGTGGTGCCCAATGATGATCGGTACGAGAATAGATGGGTTCGTCTGTATGGGTAGAGAGAATGTCGAAAAGCTTCACCTTCACGATGGAGTCGCTTAGGTGGTTGAATATATTATCGATAGCTGCCCGAACGTCTTTGGTCCATTCTTTTGCTCCCTCTGGACAGTAGAATGCGGCTGCAATGGGTATAGGCATGCTATAAATGCGTATGCTGTCGCCAAACTCCTCCTTGTAGCGATTGATCGCTTCTGCATACTTTTCTCCGACTTCTTCCTTTCCTGAGAATGGATCAATTGCTCTTACATTTTTGCCCCTTCCTATGATGATGATGCCCGACTTGGTTTTTCTTACGGGTTCATCTCCATAGGCTGTAATTCCATAGAGACTTATCAGTAGTAGCATCAGAAGCTTTATGACCATTATATTTCGATTCATGATTTCAAATCTGCAATATGATTATTCATTGATTCCGATTTAGAATCGGGTGTAGATGAATGCATTGTTTGTAGCTCCCACCAACAAGGCGGTACTCAATATGAGAACGACTGCGGAGAACACCAATTGGGCTGTCACTTTGATGCCGTTGCGTAGCGGGATGTTTGGCACACATTTCTCGAGAAGCCATGAGAGTGCATTGAAGACCGGTAGGCTGAGTAGGATTGCAGCAATCCACAGCCAGAAGTAGTCGAACAGCGTGGTTTCTGTCAGCAGGTCGGTCATCTCTCCTGTATTGCCGATAAAGGCGTTGAAGAAGGTGATCATGCTGTTGAAGTCGTCGAAATAGAAGATGCCCCATCCGATGATGACAAGCAGCATGCTGTAGATATGCAGCACGATGTTGGGAATGTATTTCTGTACTTTCAGTAGTGTGTATTTTTCAACCATTACGATAATGCCGAAATAGACGCCCCAAATGATAAAGTTCCAACTGGCTCCATGCCACATACCCGTAAGGAACCATACTACCAAGATGTTGAGCGCTTGATGTCTGCGATTGCCTCCAAGAGGGATGTAGAGATAGTCACGGAAGAAACTACCTAATGAGATATGCCATCTGCGCCAGAAGTCGGTAATGGAGTTGCAGCAGTAGGGGTGGTTGAAGTTTTCGTTGAATTTGAATCCAAGACAGCGTCCCATACCGATAGCCATATCGGAATAGCCTGAGAAGTCGAAGTAGATCTGAAGGGTGAAGGCGATGATACCCATCCACGAACCTACTACAGAAAGGCTGTCGAGGTTGTTCTTGAGGAATAGGTCGGAAATCTCCGACAGCTGGTTGGCAAGTATCACTTTCTTGCCCAATCCAACCAGGAAGCGTTGTACTCCGTAGGCAATGTCGGATGAGGATGCATGTCGCTGGTGGATATTGTCGGCAATCGTTCCGTAGCGTACGATAGGACCTGCGATGAGTTGTGGGAACATCGAGATGTAGAGCAATAAGTCCACAAATCTGTGTTGAACAGGCGACTCTTTGCGATATACGTCAATCAGGTATGAGATAGATTGAAACGTGTAGAAGCTGATACCTATAGGCAAGGCG
>CACZXN010000076.1 GCA_902785075.1 uncultured Bacteroidales bacterium
CCAACACGGTCTTTATCGCTCAATATCTCCTCATTCGTAATAAGCTGGACGTTGGTTTGCTCGAGTAAACTAATCTTGGTGCTATAGTTGTTGCCGAGAGGATGATACCATGACTGACTACCGAAATACTCCTTCAAATCCTTAGATTGGAACACCCATCCACGACGGGCAAGAATCTCGTTACGCATCAGTCGCAACTGAGCTTTGGTGAATTTGCCAAGGAAGGTTATGCTCAGCAAGCGATTCTGCATCAACCAATACGTCTCACGTTCTTCTGCCGCCTTTTGCTGACTCACACAAGTCGCCAAATCATCTGAGGTCTGCGTCAGGGTGTAAACACAATCTGCACTTGACTTACGGACAGCTAGGAAGGTCGTACCATTAGACTGGATATAATCTACTCGGAACCCGACTTTACCGCGAATGGGCAGTTTGCCTGAAGGATTGTCTGAAGCAAGAAGATAGTTGCCTGGACGGAGTTTATCCTTCTTCAGTTTGAAACTATCACCACCCCACTCTTCGCTCTCACCTATCATACGCACATCAATTCCGTCCCACCATTTGGAACCATTTTCAATGCCTTGAGCCTTTATAGTGAGGCAACAGATTGCTTGAAGCAAGACAAGCGACAAACCAAACAACAATCGTTTCATATTCTATTATTTATTCCTTAGATTCAATCTCCTGAAACCAAGCATTGATGGGTTCACCATCAGGAACCTGATCAAGATACTTACGACACTCCTCGACAGAGATGTCCTTGTCATTAAGAGCACATCCATTAATCTCACCCTCAACCTCCAGCACAAAGAGCGTCCATATAGGTTCACCATTCTTGAAAGCATGGATCTCCTGCTGCCATGAAGGACCTCCTGCAGGACCTGCTAGTTTCAGGTAGCTGTATTCATTCTTCCTGCAACTTGAAGGCCGCAAATTAGGGGTCTCGACTGCCACCAAGGTGAACTTACCATCCTTACGTATGAAGAAGGCTCCATTGTTCTCGTCCTCGTTGGTAAGCCAAATCCATTCGTTGTCGTAATCGATGTAACAATGTGACCATTTCGTGAGTTTCACATCACGATCACTCCGTTCGTCTGCTTGATACATCTTTTGCATGGTAGCAAAGTCTTTCTTCCAAATTGGAATCTCCTCGTCAATCATATTGTGATAGCACTCGTATTCCAACTCCTCGAGAATGTCTTCGCGTTCGAAAAACATACCTGTGGTTGTACTCTCAGGTGCATCGCGACGGTAGCAGATTTCCAATCCTTCAGGTCCCTCAAAGGCTACTATTGGGTCACAACCCACATAAGTACCATCATCGTCGGCATTCCAAGTAGCACCATAGCTGTCTTCGTAATAGCCTATCTGCTCATTAACAATAACCTTATCGCCCTTGATGAGCACATCGAGTGCAAGCGCACTTTGGCGGTCTTCGTCATATGGGTCTTTCGGAGCATCCTTATACGCCCCCTTGAACTGCATGACACCATAGGTATAATCTTCTCCTATTTTGCACAACAAAACAGAGCGTTCGGTCTTCATGCCATATTTCTGCTCCAACTGCTTGATAACTTCAGCTGGGAGAGGTTTCTCCTTACCCCACTCATACTCGAACCACTTAATAGGCAATAGCTTGCGAGAGTCTTTGTAGCTATCGGTAACAATGATACAACCATCATTCTTTCCTACATCGAAACGTGCACTGAGCGAAGGAATCTCATCGCGTCCATGTCGCTCGCCAATACTAGGAGTATTGCCATCGGGATCTTTCAACACCTCATCGACATATTTGATTTTTACATACTTATTGTCAACAATCAGGTTGGTATAGTGGGCTCGGTTGCGACGGAACATCTCCTGCAGTTCCCAACTCTTGTGCCAACTATCGTAGTATTCGGCATAATCGGGATCTTTCTTTGGTTCTTCGATCTCTGTCCAATAGAGCATCAAACTGTACTTAGTATCACTGCCCATGAGGAACATAGGTAGTGGCGTAGTGTCGTTTGGCTCGACAATTTCTTCATCGACTGAGACTTCCACAGAGTCTTTATTGTTATCAGCAGTTGTCTGTCCTTGATTTTTACAACCTGCCAATATTGCCATCACGCAGACGGCACAAACCATTAGTTTTTTCATGCTGCTTATATTTATTAATTAGGAGTTGCTGGAGTTTCTAAAGTTTAATGATATATCTATCAACACAGATGAGCGAAACTGGGTAACATCTTAATGATTCATAAGATCCAAGAATTCCTCAGAAGATACTTTCTTACCTCGAGGACCATACGCTCCAAGTGCCAAGTCTGCCTGCATGTGGTCAGGATCTTGGCTAGAAGAGGTTACAGGGTCACCATAAGGAGTCGCGGTCATGTTCGACATGCTGTGCTCCCAAGCTTTGTTAGGCAGGATGTTACGGTACATCACTGTGATGCAGTTACCAATAGGAGTCTCTGCGCCAAAGAATGACGGACGCTCACGATCCCACACAATCAGATGGATATACTGTCCACTACTCTTTGCATCATTGACCGCCTGTTCGATTTCTGCCAAACGAGGATTCTGCTTCAGACAAAGAACGAAGTGTACCGTCTGTCCATCTGGCACATTAGCCTGAGCATCATAGACAGAATAATAGGAACGAGTGTCGAGTTGAGTGCCAAAACACATCGACCAGTAACGACATGGAGCATCCTTATATTCTTCTACGCTTTTCGGATAGGGAGCAGGAATGAAGCTCCAGGTCATTACCTGATTATCCTCGATAGCCGTACGACAGAATAGGTAGTCAGTAGCGTTGTTTGGATAGAAGCTTCCACGTGGAGCCAACATGAAAGGAACATCGGTCTCACTATCGAACCATTGTGGTTTAAATGGAGCAGGATTGCGCCACATGTTGCTCGTACCACGTATCGGAGCTGGCACCTCTTTCAGGGTTGTCAGATTGTATGCCTGTATGGCAGGTAGCTCTACCCCACCGAATTCATCAACCCCCAGATACTCACGGATAATGAGGCAGGCTTTCTTAACGCCCTCGCCCAACTTGATGATATTCTGGCAGTTGAGTTTACTAATCTGTTCTTCTGTGATGGTGGAAGGAACAATATAGACGGTAAAAGTATTCTTAGCTGAGGAGGTCGTTACAAATGGATTGACGCACCCGTCATCGGGTACTATCTCAAAGTCAGACATACCGCTTACCACCTCACCATTTTCGTCGTTATAGGTGCTAAAACTGAAATAGCGACAGTTGGGGAACTCTCCTGTTATGCGTAGAGCCAGATTGGCGTTTTCCTCTACACTATAGCTGTACTCCCAATAGTTGACATATAGATCGGGCAACTGAGGCACGGTGAAATCAGCACCCTTAGCAGTTGGTCCCCATTGCTCTTTTGGTGTAGGATTATTGATAGTTACATCAACAGGATTATCATCCTCTGAACATGCAGAGAAGAACACACACACCAATGCAGTGATTATAAAAGCCTTTGTCCTTAACATATTATTTACCTTTTATGATTACCATACTTGCTTTTCAACAAATCAATAATGTTCTCTATCAATTCTGGTGATTGGAACTTGAAATCCTCACCATAAGACAGGATAGCATATGAGAAATTATCGGCAAGGCACTCCTCTGGAGCAAATACATATCGAGTGTTTCGCCCAACCTGATCCCAGAAATCCTCCACATCATTCACAGGATAAGCTTTGTAGAGGTCGTCGAGCGGAATCAACACACATTCGTTATGATTGAAGAACGAAGCATTATTGTTACCTGCAGCAGACACCTCTTCCCAAGTCTTCGAGTATCGCACGATGAGTTCACATGGACGCTTCTTACCATCGATGGTCACCTCTATAAAATTATCAAGACGCTCCACGTCAGGATTGCTCATGATACGCTCCTTCACTGAGGAAGGAAAGTTGATGTCATGATCAAGGACTGTGAAGCCGATGAGGTTGTACATGCTACGTCGGAAATCTGGATTGTTGCGAGTCAGACAATGAAACATCTCATGAATCAAGAGATTCCCCATCTGTAGCAGTTGTCGTTGGTTCTGACTTTCAGAGGTGTTCCTTGCGAAACGTCCAAGCTCGCTCGCTCCCAGATAAATCACGTTACCGTTAGTATAGCCTCCTGCACCACCCTCTTCGTTCATTGTGGTCTTCACGATGGTGATATCCGTTGGAAAAGGCAATCGGCAACCTATCTCACTCAAACGCTTCTCCACATAGTCAACCACACGTTTCAAAAAATCCTGTTCGTCTTGAGTGAAGTCCTCTACCTGACTCTTCGCATACTCCTTGAACTCTTCAAGAGTCGCATTTGTCTTTCTTATGCGCCAATCTAAGTCGATCTGACTCAAACTCGCATAGTATTCCGTACGACTGTCCATCAGTTGTTGGCCCTCTGTCTTTGATGCACAATGAAAACCAATCTGACGAACCTGTGCCATACTTGTTGTGCCCCCTATCATCAACCAGAAGACACTTGCCCATACGAGCACCGCAAAGGAATACCTCTTCCTCATCCCTAACCTTTATTCTCCCATCATATCATCGTAGTTCTCCGTTTCACGATTCACTTCCACGAACTCATTATCACGCCATTCGTAGGTAATGTATTCGATTTCGGAGTCTATACGACAAGAACTGATAATCTGCTTATCTTCTGTGTTCACGTATGGATCGTAGAGTTCGGGGATGTCATAATGTACGAATCGATGATTGGTATCGTCCCAGATAAACACATCATACTGAAAATTTCCATAACCATTCATCGGTCCTAAACCGATCTGCAAATCAGGAATTCCGTCGAAGTTATAATCTTCTTCCATAACTTCCCCAATAGACGATCTTGACCAGTAAGCTGTATCAAGCGGCAAGGCTTCGCACACCAATGTGTCCGTTTGATTGTGAGCATCAGTCAGATAAACAAAAATGTCATCGTAGTAGATATCACCCTCGTCCTCCATCACAGTCACCTCTGTCTTGATGGAGTAGTCGCTACGTTGAGGCACATAAGCATCCTCATCCGCCTTGCTATCACTTTTTTTCTGCTGGGTGTTCTGACAAGCCAGCATCGCCATCACGCAAATGGCACAAACCATTAGTTTTTTCATTGCTATTGAAACTTTCTCTTACAATTTCTTATTAACCACCACATCCGATTTTTTCACGAACAAGCAGTCGTGACCTGTAACCAGACGATAGTATTCTCCTTCGTCGCTAAATCGATCGGCAATCACCGTACCAGCTTTCAACGTAGTGAAAACAGGCATACGACCCGAATCGCTGAAATCTTCGCTATACACATTAATATTATCGCGTGCAACCAACACAGATGCACCCTTGCCGTCAAACCAAGTCTGCTTGCCCATATACTTTGTGTACACATATCCCTCAGTATTACCTATTCGTACACGACTCCACTGCTCACCATTCTGGAGCAATACACCATTACCCAAATCGTGCGACTTTGAATTCAGGCGTCCTAAAATCTTGCTGCTGGTCGAAGGCGACTCGCGCAAGTTGAGGAATCCATCAGAAGATGTCGCATATACCACAGTAAACATCTTGGGCACAGCATTCAGCGAACCACCCACCACATCATAGATAAACAGATGATTGTCGTAGTCAACTACATACAGCTGCTTCTTGTCGTCCTTGAAATTCAATTCCATATACTCCACCTTCTTCGTCATCGGAATCTTGCTATATACCTTTCCTGTGAACTTATCAAGCATGAAGAGATAGTCCTTTTCATTCGTAAATCCATACGAGCAGTACACAAACTGGTCATCAAAGGTGAAGATGTCATTACTGGTCAGCCAGTCAGTTTCCCACACCATACGTTTCTTTGCCACATCATAGCAATGAAGCTTACTACCCTTTCCTTTCACTTCCGACGCATAACTTGGACAAGCCATGTTGAACATCAAGAATTGGTTCTCGCCATCCCAGCGCACATCCTGCACCTCGCAGTAGCGGTTGTTTGAAATGTCACATAGATTGATAGTTTGAGTTGGTTTCTTATCGTGATTGTATAATACCACCACGAAATTATATTTGCTATCGCTCAGCGGCAAACGATAAAGAGCCAACCATCCAAGATCGATAGGTTCTGCAATCATCACAATTAAATTCTCAACCTCAGGCACTCGAGGCAGATCATCACATTGGATATCTTCACGCAGACGATAAATGATGCCGTTAGGTTTGTTTTTCATACTCACTTCACTACTCTTCCAATTGGCACCCACCCGTTTGTTGAGCGTCAGTTTCTGGGCACTTATTACACCCATCAGCATTGAAAATGCTACCAAGCAAAAAATTCGTAATTTCATCTTAATTATAGTTACTGATTTGACAATTTAACATTTTGTTATCTTAATTGCTTGCAAAGATATAAAAAAAAATGCTATATTGCGACCTAAAAACAAAATAATCAACAAAAACACCAATTTTACTACCAATTTTGAGCATAATACACAAAAAAAGGCCAGTCAGTAACTGCTAAAAAAGGACATCGAACCACCCCCCTGATTTGCAGTAAAATTTTGCAGCCCCTAGGGGTAACAAATTTTTCCCTTAGGGGTAACTACTTTTCCGTGTCTTGAAACATATATAAAATTTCGATTGACGATTGATTGACGATTGATTGACGATTTGATTAATTTTCGATTATCGTTTTCGTTATTTAACCCTTAACCATTACAATCCCTACAGCTCTACTATCTACTATCATCCTTCTTGTTTGTGCAAAACGAAAAATCAGCAACTTGAATTCTTCTAAGTTGCTGATTATCAATGTGGACCAGCCTGGGCTTGAACCAGGGACCTCCAGATTATGAGTCCTAAAAAATGATATTTCATGATAGCTTATGATTTATAAAAGCATTGATAATCAACAATTTATGATTTTGTAATTTTCATAGAAACTCACAAAATACCCCTGACTGAAATAGTTTGTTTACGCATTGTTTACGCAATGTTTACGCAGAAATGCCTTTTGAACATTCTGTTTATCAATTCAATAGAGAATCTGTTATTTCTATTCCGATAACGTTTTTGATTTTTTCCCGGCAAAACACGGCAAGGCCTTCTGACTATACTTGATAAGGTCTTCAGAAGGCTTCCGACTATTCTTTTCTTGTTTACGCAACAATTCTATATTGTGGCCCATCAAATAACAAATCTTTTATCAGCCGAGAATCATATTGGAAATAATAGCATCAATCATAGATGATGGAACACAATAGATTGATACTATCTTGGGGTGAATTGCCTAGATGCTCGTTTTCGTTGGTGTTTTGCCTTGATTGAATGCACGAGTTCATAGTATTCGCTCGGACTCAGTTGTTCTTCATCCACCAAAGACTGAAACACATCGAGTTTCCCTAATGTCCGCAATACTCTCAGCAATGAATCAAACGAGCCAATCTCTCCCTTTTCGATTTTCTTCAGTGAAGAAAGAGACACTCCAGCAGCATCTGCAAGACTCTGCTGGGTGATATTCTGTTTCAGTCTGACAGTCTTCAAGTGATTACCTATCCTATTAAGGATTAGGGCATCTGCACGCATATAAATATCATCCATAATAGTTCTATAATAAACTTTTATGCCACAAAGACACAAATAATAGTTTAATAATAAGCTATTATGTCGGAAAGAATATAAGATTTGGATGCTTCTTGTATATATTCATATTCTTTATGTGGATATTACTTATACGCATTCATTCCGTCTAAACTTATTCCACTCAACATTATGAAATCAAGCAACATTAATCCCTTTGTGTATAAATTGTTGCGCGCAGGCGACATTTTTTTGGCAAAATGCTGGTTGTATGCAACAATTTTATTACCTTTGCACCGATAAAACAAAAATCGTATGGATTCATTATTCAGAAAAAGTGACAGGCTGCTGGCTAACACCCAAACAGAAATCATTCGTGACAAGATGAACGAAATACACTGGAATGCTCAACTTGTCACCATTATGGGAGCTAAAGGTGTGGGCAAATCTACACTCATCAAGCAGTATCTAAAGAAAAATTATAGACTCGGTGACCGTCGCATACTCTATTGTTCGGCTGATACTGTAGATTTTTCTATGCGAACACTTGTGGGGTTGGCTGAGGAATTTTCTATTCGTGGCGGCGAACTGTTGGCAATTGATGAAATTCACAAATACAAGTCTGGTACAACTGATTGGAGTCGTGAAATAAAAGAGATTCATGAATTGTACCCCGACCTAAAACTGATCGTCAGTGGGTCTTCCCTTCTGCGACTAAGGGAAGGAGATGCTGACCTGTCTCGTCGTGCTGTCAAATACACGATGCCAGGACTTTCATTCCGCGAATCACTTCGTTTCTATCATGGTTTGGAATTCAAACGATGGGCATTGGAGGACATACTGGCTCATCCATACGATTTATGGCAAGAAGTTTCTTCGAAATGCAAACCTGTTGCCCTTTTTAAGGAGTATTTGGAGAAAGGATACTATCCTTTCTTATTGGAGGGCGAAGGTGAGTATTACACTAAGATTGAACAAGTGGTGAACTACATTATAGAAGCAGAGTTGCCTCAGATTTGTAAGGTCGATGTGGCTAATGTCAGGAAATTGCAGGCTCTCATTGCTCTTATCTGTAGTGAAGTACCATTTGAACTAAATGCTAATAAGATAGCAGCTGCTATTGAAATTGGACGTGACACCGTAGTGGAGTATTTGAAGTATCTTGGTGATGCAAAGGTTCTCAATCTGCTATATTCCGACAAGAAAAAGATTGGCAAACTTTCCAAACCAGACAAGGTCTATTTGGAAAATCCCAATATTCTTTACGCGTTGACACCCACAAAGGCAGAAATCGGGACAATACGTGAAACTTTTGCGATATGTAGCCTTTCAGAAAGCCATTCTGTCGAATATGGTAAGGCGCAAGGAGATTTCAAAGTTGATGGAAAATACACGTTTGAGATAGGAGGACGCAGTAAGGGCTTTTCACAGATTGCAGGCGTGGAGAATTCCTACATCTTTGCCGACGACTGGGACATGCCTGATGGGGCAAAATTGCCACTTTGGATGCTTGGATTCTTATATTGAGGCAGGAGTGTGCGTCATTTATTCCAAATTAACTCACGCAATTTTATTTGCGTGAGTTAATACGTATTTGTCAGTTTGCATTGGTTTCCAATACTACTCACGCAAATAGTTTTGCGCGAGTAATATTATTTGAAAAAAGATTGTTATTAAAGGCTAAGTCGTTGATTTTTGCTGTTCTTATCAACAAATTGCATGCAAATTTATTGTTTATCTCATTCTTAGGTGTTAATATCTTATAAATTCCTGTGATACTTATGGAATCTTCATATCTTTGCAATGCTTTAGTATTTAGAGCAAACAATGAACGTCGTGTGTAATATGTGAAGCAGAAAGTGGATGAATATTTCCATCCCGATGGCCTGTTTAATCTACAGGAAAGCGATGAACTCATTCTGCAAGAATGGCAAGGAAACAAGTCGTATGGGATGATTCTGCCGGAAAACAACAGCAATCCCGATTTCGTCTTCCGATACAGACAAAACGAATTTGCCGTAGAATGCAAGTAGCGAGAGAAGTTAAGTCGTGCTTGGGGTCAGGACTTGTTTCCGACAAGAAGAATTGAGAATTATATGCATTTCTCCAAAGTTCGACACATGCCAGTTACTATCATCCTCGGCGTAAGCGGTGAGCCATGCAATCCAGAACGTCTTAACATAATCCCTTTAGAAAAAATCGTTTCTATCACTTCTGGAAATCAATCAATAGTTGATTATCAATATCCTTTATTGTCTTTCATTATTTCTATGTTCTTACAGCAGGAGGAAAAGCCCAAAGATAAGGCAAAGTGCTTACATTGTTAATATCTCAATATAATGCGATTTTTGACAAAATCAAGCTGCGTTTGTTAATTAATAATGTCAAAATCGCATTTTATTGAGATTTTTATGCTTTGGGTGAGAAAAATTTGTTAACTTTGCACCGAAATCGCATTATAATGGGATTATGACACTGCAAGAAATTGGAAATGCCATCAAAGAAAGAAGAAAGAAACTCGGCATCAACCAACAAACGTTGGCTGACCTAGCGAGTGTAGCTGTTAATACCGTTGTGGCAATTGAACGAGGCGAGGGTAATCCTCAGCTCGCCACCTTGCTCACGATACTGGATACTTTGGGTCTGCAAATAGACATTAACATCAAGCAACTTGACTATGAGACAGTGTAAGGTTTATGTTCACGACATGGAGGCTGGCATATTGCAAGAGACGGATGCCAGGGAATATGTGTTCACTTATGGT
>CACZXN010000077.1 GCA_902785075.1 uncultured Bacteroidales bacterium
CCTTCTATGGCAAAAGCCAAAATCCAGTTAAGTACATCAATATGTGACAATATCGAACCTAAAAACTGTTGATGAATATATGGCAATACCAATTAACATAGAAGATTTTGACGAGTACATTCGTCAGGCTGAGCCTCAGAAGAAAGAAAAGGCTGATGCTTGGCGTGTGGCTATTGGCTTACAGGATGTGGATGGCCTGAAGGTATCCGACTACCTGCTGGAACTTGCTCAAAAAAATATAGAGGGTGAAATCAGTTGGCGCATACCCGTTGGCAATTCTGGAAATTAGGAGGTACTTGTCTGTAAAAAAAATCACCCATTCTTTTCCTATTTCATGGAATTTTTATACCTTTGCCGCGGATTTCACATACTCTACCCAAGGTGTACCCAAGGTGTAGCCAAGGTATAGCCAAGGTGTGCCGCGGATTTCACATACTCTACCCAAGGTGTACCCAAGGTGTAGCCAAGGTATAGCCAAGGTGTAGCCAAGGTGTAGCCAAGGTTAAAAGGCTGTCATTACCTTGGGTAGGCACTGAGTACTACTTGGATAGGGTATGGGTAGAGCGAAGGAAGAAGTCTGTTGGGAATAATTAATTATCGTAGAAACAAATCATATATCAGTTATGGCAAAAATCAAACAAGTCGGCATAGGCCAGATGGCATCAGGAACAATCGATGGCATTACGTATGTAACACGTGGGAATGTAACCTTTGCACGTTCCACACCCACTATGCCCGCACACGTCTATACCACTCCTGCGGCAAAAAAGCGCCGTGCTATCTTCAACATGATTCAGATGCATTTGAAGCATCATCTGCCTACACTTCGCAAGACAATAACACCCAAGGGAATCGGAAGTGCCTATACCCGCTACTATTCGCTTAATGCCAAGCCGCTTGCCAGAGCCCTGGGGGTGTTGGCAGAGGAAGTGGTGGCAGGAAGGGATGTCACCATCACTGATGTTGAGGAGGCCATCACTGCCTACGCTGCTGCCCATC
The DNA here is from genome assembly GCA_902785075.1 of uncultured Bacteroidales bacterium. Taxonomy (GTDB): domain Bacteria; phylum Bacteroidota; class Bacteroidia; order Bacteroidales; family Bacteroidaceae; genus Colivivens. The sequence continues at coordinate 1,000 of CACZXN010000077.1, forward strand.
CCGATGAGATTTGTATTGCCAGTCTCAAAGGCTACAAAGAGTTGTTCCTAAGCGGTCCTTGGCCTGACACCATCACGCTCCATGCAGTCAAGGGCAAAAGTACTATAGTCATTGCCCTTATGTAGCATCTCTAAAAAACGGAGGCGAAAAAACTTCAAACCTCCAGAGTCACCCAAGTCACCGAGCATAATTCTCTGTTTATCGGAGTTTCAAGATGGTTATCCACTTGGAGATGTTAAAACCGCCGAAGTCAGGATAACGCTTTGTAACGACTTTGTTTAATAGGCAAGCAAAAAGAAAAGGCGCTCATAATGAACGCCTTACGTGATATTTTGTGATTGATTGTAATCGATGCTAATCGGGATTTACTTTCCCACGCAGAAGCGGGAGAAGATGGAGTGGAGTGTGTCTTCGCTAGTGACGTCTCCAATGATTTCGGACAGGGCATCTGTACATGCATGAAGGTCGAGTGCAATGATGTCGCCTGTGATTCGTTCTTGGATTTGTCGCTCCACCTTAGAGATGGCTTCTTGGGCTTTGCGAAGGGCTTCGACATGACGTATATTGGTCACGATGATGTCTGATTCTTCTACCTTATTGAGGTTTGCTGCAGTAACGAGCATTTGTTCGAGACGTTCGATATTTGTTCCTTGCTTGGCACTGATGGCTATGGCGTTTTCTCCCAGCGAAGAGGTGTCGAAATGGTTGATGTCGGATTTGTTATAGACGCGTATCACGGTCTTTCCTTGAAGAAGAGTTTCGTCAACTAAGGTGGATTCGTTGTCAGAAACGACCAACACAATGTCTGCATCCTGAGCTTTCTTCCAAGTGCGTTCAATGCCCATTTGTTCTATCTTATCATCACTATTGCGGATACCTGCCGTATCGATGAATCGGAAAGTGATGCCTTGTATGCTGATGGTGTCTTCGATGATGTCGCGTGTGGTACCATGTATGTCGCTCACGATGGCTTTGTCGTCGTGAAGCAAGCGGTTGAGCAAGGTGCTCTTACCTACATTTGTAGGTCCGATGATGGCAACAGGTACTCCGTTTTTTATGGCATTTCCTGTTCGGAACGAGTCGATGAGGTGTTCGATTGTTGTTTTGATGGTGTGTGCCAAGTCGCTCAATTCTTTTCGATCGGCAAATTCTACATCTTCTTCTGAGAAGTCAATCTCGAGTTCGAGTAGGGTAGTCATCTCAAGCAGCTGACTGCGTAAATGCCCTAACTCCTTGCTGAATCCACCTCGCATCTGACTCATAGCCAGTCGATGAGAAGCTGCATTCGATGCTGCTATCAAGTCGGCAACAGCTTCGGCCTGACTGAGGTTCATCTTACCGTTCATAAAGGCTCGTTCGGTGAATTCACCCGGGCGTGCCATACGGCATCCTTGATTCATTAGCAATTCAATGATGCGTTGTACGATGTAAGACGAGCCGTGACACATGATTTCGGTTGAATCTTCTCCAGTGTAGGATCGTGGGAAATGATACACAATCACAAGTGCATCATCAACGACTGTTCCATCTTCATCAATGATTTCTCCAAAGTGAACCGTATAGCCAGCCATAAGGGTCAAGTCTTTCTTTCGAGCAGATCGGAAGATGTGGTTGGTGATGCTAATAGCATTGTTGCCAGAAACCCGAATGACACAGATGGCTCCCCCTAGATGAGTTGAATTGGCACAAATGGTATCCATACTATAGTTGAATGGTATTTAATGATTCAATTGACGTTTAGTGCCTGCAAAGTTAGTAAAAAAAGGAAAATTAGTAAATTGCAAATCATTAAATAGTAACTATTTTGAATAAATTTCTTTCGTTTGGCAACAAAATTAAACGATTATTGCACTCACTCAAACGTTTTTTTGTAACTTTGCACCCAAAACTAATTAATAAATAATCAAAAATGACTAAACTGTTATTTACTATGATGTTGGCATTCGTATCGTTAAGTATGAATGCACAAGACGAGGTAGATTATGGCCCTACGATGGGTTGGAGTTCGTGGAACACTTTCGAGCTGAATATCAGCGAATCGATTATAAAGGGACAAGCCGATGCTATGGTGTCTAAAGGTTTGTTAAGAGTGGGGTACAATCATATCAACATAGATGATGGTTATTTTGGAGGTCGTGATGCAGAGACCGGTCAGTTGCTCATCCATAAAACTCGCTTTCCAAACGGATTGAAAGGTATTGTGGATTACATCCATAAGAAAGGACTTAAAGCGGGCATTTATAGTGATGGAGGCTATAATACTTGCGGAAGCTATCATGGAGGCGACAAGACTGGCGAAGGGGTAGGGCTTTATCAGCACGATCAGCAAGATTGCGACTTCTTCTTCAAGGAGTTGGGATTCGACTTTATCAAGGTTGATTTCTGCGGAGGTGATCCCGTTCACAACAAGGATAGATTGGACCTTGACGAGAAAGCACGTTATACAGCAATTGCCAAAGCCATCAAGAACACTGGTCGTACAGATGTACGCATGAATATCTGTCGATGGGCCTATCCTGGTACTTGGGCGGACGATGCAGGTTTTTCTTGGAGAACTACAGGCGATATCAACGCAAGTTGGAACTCCGTAAAAGGTATTTTGGCTGAGAATCTCTACATGAGTGCCTATTGTAGTAAGGGACACTACAACGATATGGATATGCTCGAAGTGGGCGTTGAGAAGTGGGGAAATAAGTTGACTTCGGAAGAGAACAAGACTCATTTCGGCATGTGGTGTATCATGAATTCACCTTTGCTGATTGGTTGCAACATCAACAGTTTGGATGCTACTACGCTCGCTCTGTTGAAGAACCAAGATCTTATTGCATTAAATCAGGATACGCTCTATCAGCAGGCTTACCTTGCTTGTAAGACGAACGATTGTTTCGTTCTTGTGAAGGATATTGAGACCCGTTATGGAAACAAACGTGCGTTTGCTATCTACAATCCTAATGACCAGCGAAAAACGATAACGCTCAACTTCAAGGATATCGATCTTGCCGACAGTGTTGCTTTGCGTGATTGCTTTTTGAGGAGAAACCTCGGTAAGTTCTACGAAACGTATGAGGTAGTGGTTCCCGCTCATGGTGCCAAAATCTATGTGGCAGAAGCTGATGCTCGTCTCGAACGTACTTGCTATGAAGCTGAGACAGGTTATGGCAGTTCATATTCAGAGATTACCGGCAATGTGTGTCAATACGCTGAGGCTTCCTATTGTTCTGGAGGTTACAAGGCAGGATGGTTAGGTAGTAAAGAGACGAATGACCTTCAATGGCGTCATGTCTTCTCGAAATCGGGAGGTACCTACACAATGAAGCTTGACTATATCTGTGGTGAAAATCGTAATGTAACCATCAGTGTAAACGGGAAGAAGGTGAAGACTTTCAGCAACTGCAACTCTGGAGGTTGGGACAAAGTTGCCACCAAAACGCTCGAAATCACATTACAGCCAGGCGAGAACATCATTCGCCTTTCTAACTCAACAGGTTGGATGCCGGATATTGACTGCATGCGTCTGGAATATCAGGTTCCAGCATCGATTGAGGGTGTAAAGGCCAGCAAGCGTCAGGGAAAGGTGTATAACCTACAAGGAGTTGAAATGAACAATACAGAATCTCTTCCAAGAGGAATCTACATCATCGATGGACAGAAACGTAGGGTGATATAATATTGCAATTTATTCGGAAAACCATGAATACCAAATTAATAATCCTTTCATTATTATGCTTCTTCGGGTGGAGAAGTACAAATGCTCAGAACATCATTGTCAACGAAGTGATGGTAGGAAACGTTGATGTGAAAATCGACCCTTCGTACAATTATGGAGGATGGGTTGAACTGTATAACCTATCAGACGCTTCCTATAATCTGGGAAACCATTATGTCAGCGATGACCCCAACAACCTGAAGAAACACCAATTGCCTCGTTCGTTCGGCTCTGTAGGAGCAGGACGTTTCCGCGTTTTGTGGTTCGACCATTATGACACAGGAAATCTGTACAGCAGCAATGCGAACAAGCAAGTGGGCTTCAAACTCGATCCAGATGGAGGCGCGATTTATATTTCAGACCCAGAAGGTAACCTGTTGCTTGAGCAGTCATATCCTCCTTCTATTCCACGTGTCAGTTATGCACGAACAACAGATGGAGGCGATGAGTGGCGTTATACTTCTACTCCTACACCTTCTGCTTCGAATGCGAAAAGCGTGTTTGCCGATGAGCGTCTTGAGGCTCCTAAGGTCGATCGCGATGCTACGGTATTCAGTGAGGCTTTCACTGTTCATGTAGATTTTCCAGAAGGAGCTACACTTCGCTATACGACTGACGGATCTACACCTACGCTCTCGAATGGATTCACCAGCAGGTCTGGAATTTTCAATATCGAGAAGAAAAACTATATTTACCGATTTTGTCTCTTCCAGGATGGTTATCTGCCAAGTGCTGTAGTCACACGCACCTATATTTATAATAGCCGAGGCTTCTATCTCCCAATCGTTTCTGTAGTCACAAACGAAGAGAACCTCTTCGATAATACGATTGGCGCATATGTAGATGGAACGAACGGTATTACTGGCAACAATCACCAAAACAGCAATAAGAACCGTAGCTGGGAACGCCCTGTGAACTTCGAGTATATACTGCCTGATGAGACTGGAGAGTACCGAGTGATGGCTATCAACCAAGAGATGGACTTCGAGGTTAACGGTGGATGGAGTCGCCATTTTTCGCCTGCCAGTTCGTTCAAACTCAAGTCCGATAAGCGCTATGAGGGTGCCAACTTTATTGATTACCCCATCTTCTCTGATAAGCCTTACATCAAGAATAAGGCTGTCGTAATTCGTAATGGAGGAAACGACAACAATAGTCGCATCATGGATGCTGCAATTCATGAGATTCTGCGTTCGAGCGGATTCTATATCGATTGCCAGGCATGGCAACCTTCACATGTGTTCATCAATGGTGTCTATAAGTTCATGTTCAATGTGCGAGAGACCAACAATAAGAACTTTGCCTACAGCAACTACGGAATCGATAAGGACGAAGTTGATCAATTCGAGATAAACAGTGTAGATGGTTATAAGCAACAAGCGGGCGATGATGTCGTATTCAAGCAGTGGCTCAGTTTGGCTACTCAGTTGTCGAAAGACCCTACGAACGATGACCTCTATCGCCAGATATGCGACATTGTGGATATCGATGAATACTGCAACTATATGGCTGCCGAGTGTTATGTAGGATGTAATGACTGGTTGACCAACAGCAACAACGTGAAGGGATTCCGCTCACGTCAAGACGGCAAGTTCCATCTGGTGTTCATGGACCTCGATCAGGGTTTCTCTATGAACGATATGATTACCGCTTTGCCTCGTAGTCGTAACGATTCGCGCTATAGTACAGGACGCAACTTCCTCATCGACATCTTCATCAATATGCTTTCACATGAGGAGTTCAAACGTAAGTTCATTGATGCCTACTGCATTGTAGCAGGTAGCATCTTCGTGCCCGAACGAGTCAACGATATCATCACCCGTATGGCTCAAACCACTGAAGCTGCTCTGGCACTTGACAGCAAGTCGCCTTGGGATTCGGCCAATTCGCTGATGCGTAAAATAAACGACAACAACAATCGCAACACCCGTATCAATGCCCTTCGCAACTACTTTGGGTTAGATCGCGGATATGAAGTGTCGGTTAGTGCTAATATTCCAGAAGCTGAGCTGTCGTTAAATAGCCAGAAGATTCCAACAGGGCGTCTCGATGGTTACTTGTTTGGTGAGGCTGTACTGACCACCTCAGCACCTTCTTCCTATCGTTTTGTCGGATGGAAGACCGATGGTGGGGTAGTCAATCAGACACAGATCGTTTCTCTTTACGACAACTGGACCTATTACGATCAGGGTTCGCTCGACGGACAAAACTGGATGTCGCCTACCTACAACACGTCGAAGTGGCAGACAGGTGTTGCTCCTTTGGGATATGGCTCCATTCGTGGAGTGAGTGGGGGAGTAGATTTCAACACCACGCTCGACTATGGTTCCGACAGCAATAACAAACGTACTGCTTACTATTTCCGTCATCAGTTCGCGCTCGATGAGGCTCCTACAGAGGATCAGGACATTCAACTTACTTTCCATGTTGACGACGGATGTATCATCTATCTCAATGGACGCGAAGTGAAACGCTATAACATGCCCGAAGGAGAGGTCTCATATAGCGATTTCGCAACTACCTACGTAGGCAATTCTGTCTATTCTGAGACATTTAGCCTCGACCCATCTCTCCTGCATGCGGGTACCAACACCATCGCAGTCGAGGTGCATAACAACAATTCGACTTCATCCGACCTCTACTGGGCACTCGAGTTATCATTGAACGAGACTCTCTCATCGATGATTAGCGAGAAACTCGACATTGCATCCCTCAGTTCGGCAACAGGCAGCTGTCGTGTGGAAGCCTGCTATGAGGCACTTCCTGACGACTCCATCCTTGCCCGTCAAGACCTCGAACCGTATGCCCCAATACGCATCAACGAAGTCAGCGCAGGCAACACGATGTATGCGAACGAATACTTCAAGAAGAATGACTGGGTCGAACTCTACAACACCACCTCAGTTCCAATCGACATCGCTGGTCTTTATATTAGCGACAATCCTAAAAAGCCGCAGAAATACCAGATCCCTGCTGGAGGAACAGATGGGGTAGGGGCAAAGGTCAACACCGTTATTCCGCCTCATGGATACATCATCCTGTGGGCAGACAAACTCGATGCGCGTACTCCACTCGTAGATATTCAGTGGCAAGCAACCAACACCCGAGAGCTGCATCTGCCGTTTAAACTCTCAAACGAAGAGGGTCAGCAAGTGGTTATCTCGTCTTCTGAGACCTTTGTGGCAAACAACCCAGCATACTTCGACAACCATCCTTCCCTCAGCGAGTTTACCGACCGCATCTTCTATCATGCACATCAAGGCAATCAGACCGTTGGTCGCTATCCCGACGGAGGTAACAACCTCTACATCATGAATCGTCCAACCATCTACGCTTCGAACAATCCGCATACCTACGATCAGTTCATCGGTAAAGACTGCCGCGAGAGTTACGAAGAAATCGAACTTGCCATCAACCCAATCTTCGCAGACAATGCTGCATCTAAGGGCACCCATGCCATTAAGGGCATCTACTCACTCAGCGGTATGTTGATTGGAAACGACACCCAGTCGCTACGTCCTGGCATCTATATCGTTCGATACAGCGATGGAAGCAGTCGGAAGATAACGGTAAGATAGGGGGGGCCGTTTACTGTTTACCGTTTACTATTTACCGTTTACTGTTTACAGTTCTTGAATCCTGAATCGTTCTTAGTCTTGTTCTCACACCTCCCCCTAAATGGGGCTGGGAGTGGCCTGTTCATACGCCCCGCCCTGAAGGGCACCCCCCTCTATCTTAGAGAGGGAACTTTATAGTGACTACTCCCCCCGTCTTCCCCCGTTGGGGGACTGAGGGGGGACAAGAACGGATTTCTCCCTCTTCGCACTCCCCCCAAGGGGAGAGAGAAGGGAGAGGTAAGGGGTGGGTCTGTTCTCCCCCTAGAGGGGGAGTTAGAGGGGATCTGTTAGGGGGTGGGTCTGCCCTTTTTGTTCCCCTTAATGGGAATTTTTGTTACCCCTAGGGGCTGCAAATTTACAAAAAATTCTGTTGAATATTTTAGCAATTATTTTTCATTATTTGAGAAAATATTTATATAGCATCATACCCTGCCATTATTGCCAAATAACCATGGATTATTGACGAATAAGGGCAGGTTAGTAACGGGGAGTG
>CACZXN010000078.1 GCA_902785075.1 uncultured Bacteroidales bacterium
CCCAATCCCCAATCCCCAATCCCCAATCCCCAATCCCCAATCCCCAAATTATTAATTTGATTTTAAAATTTTATAGTTTCAATAAAACATTAAAATTATTTAATTAATTAAAAATTTAAATGTCAAAAATATTACAAACTATCTTTTATTTGTTTTGCCTCTTTTCTAATAGTTATTCATCTCTGAAATTTAATATACCTAATAATCGTGAAAAATGCTTTGCCCAAGAGTTATATCTTGAAGGCACATTAATGGTCAGATATGATTTAAAAGGCATTGAATCAATAAAACCAGAATTTCAAGAAAAGGCAATCAAAAATATTAAAATTTTTGTCAAAAATGAAAAAGGTAAAAATATACATGAATTATTTTTAAATTCACCCAAAGGTAAATTCGCAGTACATATCCAGGATAGTGGAATATATTTCATATGCACTAAATACCATAAAACATGGTCTTTACAAGAATTGCCTAAAGATGTAATGTTAGGAATAAAATTAAGAAATGATTTTGATTATAAAGAAATTGAAGGCAGTATACATAAAAAAGATTTGGATGATTTCATTGGTAGTATGATGGTAGTAAAAAGAAATGTCATTCCATCAATTCATGTTTCTAAAATGGAATTAGACGAAGAAGATAGAACTGCAAAAGCAATAATATCTACAAGTACTTTATATCTTTGATGGTAGACGGCTGGTGGGGCGTGGGCAAAGCGGCTAGGGAAAAAGTGCCTTATAACAAAAAACCTCCCCTAAATGTAGGGGAGGTGTACTAAATTCAGAGAATCGCTTATTCAGCCTTTTCGTCTTCCTGCTGGATATCTTCGTCAATGTGACGAATTTTCTCTTTAGCTGCTTCAATCTCGACTTTCAGCTTATCCATCTTCTTGCTCAGTTCAGTCAGCAAACTATTGCCTGACTTAGATGTAGCGTTCAGGAAACCGAAATTGTTCTCATAGGTATGCAATTCGTTAAGCAGGTTCTCATAGTTGCGCACCAGTTTCTCACGTTCACGATAAACAGCCTGAACGCCAGTTTCCTGTGCCTTGCTCACAGCTGCACGGAACTTGTTGAATTTCTTCGAGGCCACATTCAGGTTGAATGTTTTGCGCAGTTTGTCTGCTAATTCGCGATATTGCTCGTAAATCTTATCCTTTTCCTTGAAAGGTACATGACCTACCTCGTTCCATTCAGCCATCAGTTTATTGATCTGCTGGGTGTTCTCCTCGCTCTCTTCCTTGTTCAGCAACTCCTTCAGCTCTTCAATAATAGCTTTCTTGCGTTTTAGGTTTTCACCCTCAACCGAACGCTTTGATGAAGTAGCCTCGCCTTTTTGCTCGAAGAAGTAGTCGCAAGCGGCAATGAAACGTTTCCACAGAGCATCGGAATAACGCTTAGCCACAGGACCAATGCTCTTCCATTCCTTTTGGAGCTTCACCAGTTCTTCAGCTGTTTCTTTCCACTCCTTGCTGTCTTTCAGTGCTTCAACCCTTTCAACAAGTGCACGTTTCTTCTCTAAGTTCTCATTCATGCGGGCCTTAGCAGCCTTGAAATATTCGCTTTTTTTCTTAAAGAACTCATCGCAAGCACCACGGAAACGTTCGAAGATCTTCACGTTCATCTTCTGAGGAGCGAACCCGATGGTCTTCCATTTGTTCTGAAGGGCAATGACTTCTTGTGTCATCTTGTCCCATGCCTGGAATCCATTCAGCTTGCTATAGTCAATACCTTCAACGATTTCGCAAATAACTGTCTTCTTGTCCAGATTTTCCTGCTCATGCTCTTTCTGCTGCTCGAAATATTGCTGGTGTTTCTTATTCAATTGGGTAGATGCAGCTTTGAAGCGTGCCCAAATCTCGTCACGTAACTCTTTAGCAACGGGGCCCGTGTCACGGTATTCCTGATGCAGTTTCTGCAGATGATGGAAAGCAGCTACCACATCTTCTTCATCCAACAGCTTCTCTGCTGCTTCACACAACCTCGTCTTGATTTCCAAGTTCTTCTTGAAGTCATACTCGCGGAATTCGTTGTTGAGTTTCAGCAGGTCGTAGAACTTCTCTACATACATCTGGTAGTTCTTCCACAACTCGTTTGCTTTGTTCTGAGGAATCAGTGTAACCTCATGCCATTGTTGCTGCAACTTTTTGAACTCGTTATAGTTCTTGTTGGGGTCATCAGGTGACTCAACCAGTTCTTTAAGTTCCTCGATGATGGCCAACTTCACCTGATAGTTCTTTTCGCGCTCTTTCTCCTCCTCGGCATTCAGCTGGCTTCTCTTCTCTTTGACAACGGCCATCACTTCCTTGAATACATCTTCATCTGCATCTGGCGTTGGAACGAAATCCTCTTCGTTGCCTCCACCTTCAACAAAGGCACGTTTGGCCGCCTCCACCTCGCTATTGTGGAGCCTGTAGAAATTCTGCTTCAATGAGTCGATCTCTGCCTTAGATGATTTGGTCACATCTTCGGCAATCACCCTCAATCTATCCAGAATCTCGGCCTTTGTTAGTTTGTGAACAGATTCATTCAGCGCAGCTGTTTCCATAGCCTCCTGTGCTTCTGCTGCTACAGCCTCTTCTACTGCAGCTTCTTCTGCTACTACTTCTTCCGCCACAGCTTCTTCAACTGTTGCTTTTACTTCAGCTACCGCTTCTTCTACTGCTGATTCTTGAGCTGCAACTGATGCTTCAGCTTCAGCAGGAACTTCAACAGATTGCTTTACATCTTCTAATCCTTCCTCCATCTTAGGCAGATTAGTGTCCTGAGTGTCCGTCATTGTCATTCGATATTTAAAGTTGCGGGATTCCCCGTAAATCATTTCCAAGCTACAAATAAAATAAGAAAAATGCAAAATTCATACTTTTTTGCATAATTTTTTTATTCTTAATGTGATTTTTGTCTATATACGTAATTTTCCTTGTTCAAAAAGAAGATCATTTCTTATGTTAACGCCACAGTGATAACCATATAGATGAGCATGCCCATGATATCACTTATGATGGTGATGAACGGACCTGTGGCGATGGCAGGGTCAATCTTCATCTTGTCGAACGTCATTGGTACAATGGTACCGAAGATAGAAGCAAACATCACCACTGCAAACAGGCTCAGACTCACTGAATAGGTAATGGCGGCCGTTCCTCCATATACGATGAAGTTATAGATATATACTAGCATGGAGATGATGGTTGCGTTGATAGCTGCCACCACAGCTTCCTTGCCCACATGCTTGAGCATGTCTTTCGACTCCAGCGAACTGTTGGCCAGACCTTGTACCACGATTGCAGATGACTGGGTGCCTACGTTACCACCTGTACCACCTACCAACGGGATAAATAGTGCCATTTCTGGATGAGCAGCAAAAGTGCTGTCGAAGTTGCCCAATATCATGGAGTTGCCGATACCACCTAGGATGCCTATGAGCAACCAGGGCATGCGTGCGCGCGTCTGTTGCACCACGCTGTCGTTGGTCTCAATGTCTTCCGAGATACCTGATGCCAACTGATAGTCACGCTCGCTATGTTCACGCACATGATCCATCACGTCATCGACGGTGATTTGTCCCACCAGGCGTCCTATGCTGTCCACTACAGGTATGGCCACCAAGTCGTATTTCTCAATGGCTTGCACCACATCGTCAACCGGTGTATCCACACGCACTGAAACAGGGTCGCGTTGCATCACATGTTTCACCTTTGATACAGATGGCGACGATATCATCATCTTCAAAGGGAAGGTGCCCAGCAATCGCTCGTCGTCATCCACCACAAAGACATAGTAAATGTCGTCCATCTGCTCAGCCTGCAAACGCATCTCCTTGAGACATTCGGGCATACTCCAGTTTTCATTCACGATCACCATTTCCGTACCCATGATACCACCAGCAGTATCCTCATCATATTTCAGAAGGTCCACGATGTCACCAGCCTGCTCTATATCGTCGATGTGACTCAGCACCTCCTCCTGTTTGTCTTCGTCCAGGTCACGCAACATATCCACCGCGTCATCGGTATCCATGTTGTCAACGAAACGCTTGGCGATGATTTCAGAGTCCAGACCTTCCAGAATCTCCTTACGTTCGTCATCATCCATCTCCGAGAGTACGTCGGCTGCTTTCTCATTGTCGAGCAATTGATAGATATAACGCGCTTGGTCAGTATCCAGTTCCTTGCATAGCTCGGCAATGTCGGCAGGGTGCATGTTCCAGATGATGTTCCTCACGTTCTCGCCATCATTGTGGGCGATGAATTCCTTCACGCTATCAACATACTTCTCATCGATTTCCATAACGTTCATTTTTCAAGGTTAACGTAATCTTTCACTCTATTGGTCAAGTCAACGAACTCTGCTACACTCAGCTGTTCTGGCCTGCGGTTGAAAAGTTCATCACTCAGCAATGGGCAATCGGGGCCTATCAAGGGCTTGATTGAGTTGCGCAACGTCTTCCGTCGTTGGTTGAAGGTGGTTTTCACCACGCGCTTGAACAGTACTTCGTCGCACCCTAGTTCGTGGGTGTCGTTGCGCGTCATGCGAATTACGGCGCTTTTTACCTTGGGAGGAGGGTTGAATACATGCTCGTGCACAGTAAACAGATATTCCACCTTATACCAAGCCTGCATCAGTACGCTCAATATGCCGTAGGTCTTACTGCCAGGACCGGCTGCCATGCGTTCGGCCACCTCTTTCTGTATCATGCCCGTGCAACAAGGAATCAGGTCTTTGTTGTCGAGCATCTTGAAAAATATCTGCGATGAGATATTGTAGGGGTAGTTGCCTGTCAGCACAAAAGGCTTGCCGTCGAATACATTGCGCAGATCCATCTTCAGGAAATCCCCCTCAATGATGTTGCCCTGCAAGGTAGGGAAGTTAGCGTGCAGGTATGCAATCGACTCCCTGTCCAACTCCACCACCTTCAGTGGTCTGCCTTTTCGTTGCAGAAACTGTGTGAGCACACCCATGCCCGGACCTACCTCCAATACGGGGATAGAAGCACATGCATCCACGGTGTCGGCAATGTCCTGAGCAATGCCTAAATCGATCAGGAAATGCTGCCCCAGCGATTTTTTAGGTCTAACCTGCCTCATCTACAAACTATTTTTTATACTTTTGCAATTTGAACTACCTTCATTCGGCAATGGGTGCTAGTAATACATTCTGGCGTTCCCCCTGCATGGTGGAGGTGATATAGGGGTTACCCTCTTCATCCCCCTCTCTATAAGGGAAGGTGCCCGTAAGGGTGGGTAATATCCCTTTGTAAACTGCAAAAGTAAACATTTTAATTAAAAAATATTGAATAAAAGGCTGAAAAAATCGCTTAAAGCACTCCTTCCGATAGTTTTGGGCATCTTTGTGCTTTATTATGTCTATTGCGACTACGACTTTTCGCGCATAGGCGAAGTGTTGGCACATGAGGTGGCTTGGGACTGGATGGCACTTTCTTTGCTTTTTGGCATACTGAGTCATGTGTTCCGTGGCTTGCGTTGGGAGCAGACCCTTCAGCCTTTGGGTGAGCATCCTAAAAAAGCCAACTGTATAGATGCCATTTTCATCTCCTATGCTGCCAATCTGATTATTCCCCGCATGGGCGAGCTTACCCGTTGCGGGGTGCTCAATAAGACCGATGGCGTGAATTTCAGCAAGGCGTTGGGCACAGTGGTCACCGAGCGCATCATTGATACTGTTTGTATCCTACTCATCACTGCAGTTACCTTCTTCTTGCAGATGCCTGTCTTCATGCGCTTCTTCAGCGAGACAGGCACCAAAGTTCCTTCATTGTCGCACCTGCTGTCCACCCCTTGGTTCTATGTCAGTCTGTTTTGTGTGATAGGTGCCTTCATTTTGCTTTATTATTTAATAAAGGTGTTTGGTCTGCCCCGTAAGGTTAGGGCGCTTATTCTGGGTATATGGAAGGGTGTGTTGTCAGTGGGAAAGGTGGCCAATCCGCCTTTGTTCGTAAGCTATACTATACTGATATGGGTGTGCTATCTGTTGCATTTCTACCTCACTTTCTATTGTTTTGACTTCTCGAGTCATTTAGGTCTTCTGGCAGGCTTGGTAATGTTTGTAGGAGGCACCTTTGCCGTGATAGTGCCTACCCCCAATGGCGCAGGTCCTTGGCATTTTGCCGTCATCACCATGATGATGCTCTACGGCATCAGTGCTTCCGATGCTGCCACTTTTGCCCTCATCGTTCATGCTATTCAAACCCTGTTGGTCATTGTGCTCGGCATCTGGGGGTGGCTCAGGGTTTCGTTGCAGCATTAAAATATAGTTGTTGCCCACAATAATAAACCCCGAAAGTTATTTCTAACTCTCGGGGTTCTATTATGATGTTTTAGATAATTGAAGATTCAATTATTATTTTGGTTCACGGAATTGAAGATTGCTATCATTCATTATATAGACATTTCCACCTGTGCTGAATGATGCTGGGGAGCCATCAGAGTTCATAACATAGCAACTTAAACCATCAAATAAAAGTTTCAAATTTGTAACAGGTTTACCAGGAAGAACAGGGAATGCGAATATCAAAGAAGTATAACTTTCCCAATAATTATCATCGTCGAAGAACCTTACTGAAAAAATATTTAATTCAATCATTGGTATTTCATATTCTACAACTTCTCCGGCTTCTGGATCATAATCTTTTAAAGTATAGGATTTACCCATCTTCCCCTCAAAACCTTCTATTCTGCTAAAAAAGATGTTAATGGCTATTAATTTTGTGGCACCAATAACTGGTGGAAAGAATATCCGGCAAGGACTGCTGTGAGCAATGACTTACTTGTTTTGGCTCAAATGTCTTGCAGGTATCAAGAATTATTCCCAACTTTGTGACAAAGTTGCACATATCTACTAAGGTCTAATTACTATGACAGATAAGAAGAACATTTTGCTTTTGTCCGTTTGGACAATGATCCTGATGTGCTGTTACTCTTGTAGAGAAAATGGCATCAAGCCCATCAGCGGAGACAATTACTATGTGTGTGCCTACGTTTGGCCATCCTGTCACGACGACTCGCTCGGACACAAATACCTTTGGCCGCAAGGTGAAGGGGAATGGGAAGTCATCAAGCAGGGCAATCCGCGCTTCCCTGGCCATTATCAGCCGAAGCAGCCTCTCTGGGGATATGGGCACGATGATGACCCTAAGGTGGTGGAGAAATGGATAGACACAGCTCTGAAGTATGGTGTGAACACCTTCGTCTATGACTGGTACTGGTTTATGGACTATCCTTATCTGGAAGGTGCTCTCGACGATGGTTTCCTCGGTGCCAAGAATAACGAGAAAATGAACTTCTATATCATGTGGGCCAATCATGAAGTAAAGAAGAACTATTGGAACTATCACCTTTATGGTGATGACACATCGCTTCTTTTCGACCCTAAGGTGAACATGGATCAGTTCAAGACGATTGTGGCAAGAGTTATCAAACAGTATTTCAATAAGAAGAACTATGTGAAGATTGACGGCTGTCCTGTATTTGGAATCTTTGACATGGATCAGTTCGTCCAAAGTTTTGGTACGATAGACGAAGCCGCCAAGGCGATGGAATACTTCCGTGCCGAAGTGAAGAAAGCAGGTTTCAAGGGACTCCACATCCAGCAGAACAACGGCGGCGGCAGTTTTTTGGCAGAAGACTTTATCATAGCCCAGCAGGAACGTATCGACAAACTCGGCATCAACAGCCACGCATTCTATAACATGGGTGGTTTCACCCCAGATTACCTTACCTACGGCGACAACGCTATCCAGATACGTGAGCAATGGGCAAAAGCTTTTAGCATTCCCGTCTTTCCCACGGTATCCATTGGATGGGATGACACACCCCGTTTCCCTGCAAAGGGAGAGAACGACATCACTCGTTTCAACCAGACACCCCGTGCCTTCGAATCTTTCCTTGAAGTGGCCAAGAAGTATGTTGATGAGCATCCTCAGCAGCCCCCTTTCATCATGATAAATGCCTGGAACGAGTGGGTGGAAGGAAGCTATCTGCTGCCTGACCGTTATTTCGGCTTCGGATATCTAGAGGCAGTTCAGCACGTCTTTCGTCAGGAAGAATAAATAAGAGGTTTAGGGAGCCTATAGCCCATGTGCGATGTTGTGCTGATAGCTGTCAGTGCGGCTGAAGGGACCGATATTGCTAGTTGAATAATTGGTTTCTTAATATCTATACTAGCGT
>CACZXN010000079.1:0-8113 GCA_902785075.1 uncultured Bacteroidales bacterium
TTCAGAACTGAACTGGCGCGAGAAAGGAATCACTCTTCGTCAGGAGACTGCTTTTCCATACGGAGAAACTAGCAAGATTTCCATCGTTAACGGTAAAGGACAGTTCCCATTACTTGTCCGCTATCCTAATTGGGTGAAACCTGGAGCTTTCAGTGTGAAAGTGAATGGACAGCCAGTCAGCATCATCAGCGGTCCTTCAAGCTATGTAAGTATTGACCGCAAATGGAAGAAGGGTGACGTCGTTGAGATTAACTTCCCTATGCACAACAGCGTGAAGTACCTACCTAACGTGTCTCAATATGTTGCCTTGATGCATGGACCCATCCTACTTGGTATGAAGACAGGAACAGAAGACCTAGCACACCTTATTGCTGACGATAGCCGTTTCGGTCAATATGCAGGCGGAAAGAAACTGCCTATCAACGAAGCACCAATCCTCATCAACGATAATGTTGAGGAGATTGCCAACCAACTAACTCCGATAGCCGGAAAACCTCTCCATTTCACCCTTAATACAAAAATGCAGAATGGTATTTCTGGCGAACTCCAGCCGTTCTTTGAGATTCATGATAGTCGCTACATGATGTATTGGCTCACCCTATCGGAAGCAAGCTACAAGAAGTATCTCGATCAGTTAGCGCAAGAAGAAAAGGAGCGCCAAGCTCTTGAGGCACGTACGGTTGACAAAGTACAGCCAGGTGAGCAGCAGCCTGAAACCGATCATAAGATGGAAACTGACCGTTCTCAGACAGGTAACACAAATGATGTGTTCTTCCGTGATGCTCGTGATGGTCACTACTTCAGCTACCTGATGCAGACTGGTGGACGTACAGATCTCTCACTTCGTCTGAAGTTCTGGGGCGTAGGTGAGTGGAAGACACATGAGTTCGATATCTTTATCGATGATGTGTTGCTCACATCTATCAATAACACAGGCAAATATCGTATTTCCGAGTTTAAGTATGAAACTTATGAAATACCTGCAGAACAACTGAAAGGCAAGACCCAGGTTCGTGTGAAATTCGTTGCAAAACCAGGTAAGCAGATAGGTGAAATATATGGTGTCCGTCTGGTTCGGAACCAATAATCTCGATGTTTAGACATTATCCCCATGTGAATTGTAAACAAAAAAACTTTATGTAATCAGTACAAAGTCAAAAGAAAATATAACTAAATTGTTAAGATTATGAATAAGATGATGAAGGCTGCAGCCCTTATGCTGCTTGTTTGTTCACCTTGTATTGCTCAACAACAGGGTGACTACAAGTCTGCTATTTTTAATGCAGACGGTACAGTGACTTTCCAGTACAAAAACGACAATGCAAAGAGTGTGCGTGTTGAGGCGCAATTTGCAAATGGGGATATGAAGAAAGACAGTAAGACGGGTTTGTGGACCGTAAAACTTGGTCCAGTAGCTCCCGACATGTACCCTTATTGTTTTGTTGTTGATGGTGTGAGTGTGATGGACCCTAAGTGCGAGTTGTACTTCCCTAATGAAGGCTTCAAAAACAGCTTGCTGGAAATACCAGCAAAGACGGGTTCGCTCGCACACGACATCAAAAAGGTACCTCACGGACAGGTGGACTACATCCACTATTACTCTAACAGTCTGAAGGGTGTGAACAATGCCATCGTGTATCTTCCTCCCAAGTACAATACCGACAAGAACAAGAAATACCCTGTATTCTACTTGCTCAGCGGTACTACTGATACAGAAGAAGTCTATTATAAGGTAGGACGTGTCAATTACATCCTCGATAATCTGATTGCTGAAGGGAAAGCAAAAGAAATGATTGTGGTGCTTCCTTATGGAAACCCAACCAAATTGCTCCCTCCTGCACCAGCTCCAGCAGGCGGATTTGGTGGTTTTGGCGGTATGGGAATGGGTATGATGCGTGATGTAGTGGGTGATGATATCACAGGCGACCTGATGAACTATGTTGAGAGCCATTATCGCACCATCAACGACCGCGACCATCGTGGTATAGGTGGTTTCTCTCGTGGAGGTAATCAAGGACTCGGAATCGGTCTGCGCAACCTCGACAAGTTCTCATACCTCTGTTCGTACAGCTCTTTTACAGCAACAGAGATTCCAGGCGTGTACGACAATGCAGCCGATACAAATAAAAAGATTCACCTCTTCTGGTTGGGTGTAGGAACTGACGACTTCCTCTTCGGAAACGCACGCGACTATATGGAACATCTCGACACCCACGGTATCCGTAGCGTGAAGGAATTCACCCACGACAAGTTCGGACACACTTGGATGAATGCCAAGTATTTCCTCGACAAGTCACTCCGTCTGCTCTTCAACCCTGAAGCTTCTGAGGAGGCTATGAAGAACGGCAAGCCAGCGATGGCTCGCACGGGCCAGGAACAGCAGTTCACAGGTGCCACGATGGCACGTTTGTTCCCTCGCCAAGTTACTTCGCCCGACTATGCTGACGGAAAGGTTACCTTCCGCATCAATGCTCCTGAGGCACAGAAGGTGATGATGGAGAGCGAACTCCTCTCTGCTCCTGTAGCACTTACGAAAGGTGACGATGGTGTTTGGAGCGTCACACTCACAGATAATGTGAATGAAGTATTCAAGTATTGCTTCATCGTTGACGGAACCAAGATAGCCGACCCAACCAACATGTACCTCTCACCTGATAAAGGTTTCAAATATAGCATTGCTTACGCTCCTGCAAATCCGTTCAATGTTCAACAGCTGGGTAATATCAAGTTTGGAAGAGTCACTTACGATCTGAACCAAAATATTGCAACGTATGATCCACCAATAAACGAACCTGCAAAAGCCGCCATCTTCTTGGTTCCCGGCAAGGATGACACGATAGAAAGTTGGTTCAAGGTTGGTGGTGCAAACCTCATTGCAGACAAACTTCTCGCACAAGGTAAGACTAAGCCTTGCCTCCTGATTTCTGATCCCAATGCAGGAAATGTTACGAAATCAGACTTGAAGTTCTATACCCTCAAGGCATCCGACTACAAGACTTGGAAGGAACGCCGTGCAGCCCTCGAAAAACTGTTGACAAACCTCAAATAAATCACAAATATGAAACAACTCATATCATTCGTAGCACTCGCTTTGACGTCATGCGCGCTCTATGCTCAGCAGTCGCATGTCAACATTCAGTATGACCCACAGCGCAACACGGAGAACATTACTCCTTTCAGCGCTCAGGTCATCTCGCCTGAAGTGTTCGACGACCATACCGTAACATTCCGCGTAAAGGCTCCCGATGCACACGATGTACGTCTCACTGGCTCTATGTTCGTAGGGCAGGAAGCTCGCAAGCAAGTGCCTTTCACGAAAGGTGATGATGGCATCTGGACCCTTACTATCGGTCCGCTCAAGCCAGAGATATACCTTTATTATATTATTATCGACGGAGTGCAGAATGTTGACCCCAACAACACCTTCACAGGTCATGCTGCCATGCCTGCATTCAGTATGCTGTTCGTGCATGGCGACGAACCCACGTGGTACGATCCTAAACCCGATGTTCCACACGGAAGTATCACGACCCACTACTATAAGTCTTCTGTTACTGGTCAGTTGCGTGACATGATGGTCTATACACCGGCCAACTATACCCCCAAGAAGAAGTACCCTGTGCTCTACCTCATGGGTGGTTCGGGCGACCTCACAGAGACTTGGGTGATGCATGGACGTGCTAACTGGATACTCGACAACATCATCGCAGAGGGAAAAGCTAAGGAGATGATTGTGTGCTTCCCGAACGACCAGATGGTGACTCGTAATCATCCTCAACATACCGAACTTGCATTCCCTTTGATTGAGAAGGAATTGATCCAGTGTGTCATTCCGTTCGTTGAGAGCCACTATAGCTGCATCAAGGACCGTCATGCACGTGCCCTCAGCGGTCTGTCGATGGGCGGACGCATGTCTCAGTATGTAGGTCTGCGCAACCTCGATGTCTTCGGTTCAATCGGTTTGCTGAGTGCTGCTATCGATGTGAGCGAAACACCTGTGCTTCAGGAGAAGGACGTGAACAGCAAGATCGACTACCTCTTTGTAGGTGGAGGTACCTATGAGACTGGATTTATGGCACGTCATGAGCGTCTGCACGAAGAGCTCGACAAACTGGGTGTGAAACACGAGTTCTACTCAGGCGGAGGAGGTGCTCACGACCTCGTCACATGGCGCCATTTGCTCTATTTCAAGTTCTTACCTCATCTTTGGCAAAACCTCAAGTAACATGATTCGTTACCTTTTCATCATCGTATCATTGTTCACTATTCATGGATTAAAAGCCGTGAATGGTGAACCTGTGTTTGATACATACGAATGGAACTTTGGAAAGATTAACGAAACAGACGGAAAGGTGAGCCACACCTTCACGCTGACGAATAAAGGAAAGAAGCAACTACTCATTTCTAAAGTGGTTCCAAGTTGTTCTTGTGTAACGGTTGATTATCCGCGAAATCCTATCAAGGCTGGCGATTCGGAAGAGCTGACCGTCTCATTTACTCCTTCTGGAGCTGTGGGACATGTGTTCCGCACTATTGAGGTGTTCAATTCAGACAACGAATGTTTCGGTACCCTCGAAATCAGCGCTGAGGTGACTCCTGCCGACCGTTCCATACAGGAACGTTACCACCACACCCTTACAAGTTTTCTCTATGCCAGTCAGGTGAAAATTCCATTTGGATACATCTATCATGGTGAACAGCAGACCAAGACAATATATATCGCAAACACTTCGGACCAACAGATGAAGCTTGAAACGAAGCCGACGAATAGTCCTTTGCACATTACTCATCCGTCAATCTTGAACCCAGGCGAAGAGGGCGAGGTGCTTCTCACCTATTCTGCCCCTACGGACCCAACTGTTTTTGCTACGTTCAACGACACAGTGTTCTTCATCGCAAATGGTCAACAAGCCCTTAATCCGCTGATTACCAACATGCTGTGTCTTGCAAAGGTTGAACAAACTCAAGCCTCTCCTGCAATGCGAACCTACCCATCATACGGAAAATTAGTAATGAAAAATAAAAAAAATAATGTTGCCACAATTGACATTTTCAATGATGGGCAGTCTAATCTTTTAATACATTATATAGAAACGCCTAAGCATGTGCGCGTGAATCTTCCCAAAGAAGCATCTGTAGCTCCCAATGCGAAGGTGACGATGGAACTCTCGGCAGACTCCCCTGCCCCATTCCATATAAAATTGTTTACGAACGATCCTAATCGTATGGTTAAAGAAATAGAAATCAAACCTTAATAATTCAAAACAATGACAACAATCAAGAAAATGATGCTGTCAACTGCTTTCGTTGCAGTTGTAGCAAGTGCGACAGCACAAACGTACCAGTATCCGTTCCAGAACCCAAACCTCTCGGTTGAGGAACGTACCGAGAATCTTATCTCACTCCTTACTCCACAGGAGAAAGTAGGTCTTATGATGAACAAGGCAATTTCGATTGACCGCCTCAAAATTCCATCAATCAACTGGTGGAACGAAGCATGTCACGGAGTACGTCAGGGAGGCTACACCGTTTATCCTCAGCCTATTGGTATGGCTGCTGCATTCAGCGAGCAGCTGGTTTACGATGTGTTCTCTCAGGTTTCAGACGAGGCACGTGCAAACTGGAATCGTTCTGCTCCAGTCTTCAATGTGGCTATGGGTGCTAACCATGTACCTGGAAACCCAGAGCTGACCTATTGGTGCCCTAACGTCAACATCTTCCGCGACCCTCGTTGGGGACGTGGTCAGGAGACATGTGGCGAGGACCCATATCTCAATGCCGTACTCGGAGTGCAGACCGTTCGTGGTATGCAGGGCAACGACAAGAAATACTACAAGACTCACGCTTGTGCAAAGCATTATGCTGTTCACAGCGGACCAGAACCACAGCGTCACTCGTTCGATGCACGTGTTTCTATGCGCGACCTTTGGGAAACATATCTGCCTGCCTTCAAGGCCCTCGTTCAAAAGGGAAATGTACGTGAGGTGATGTGTGCTTACAACCGCTATGAAGGTGAACCTTGCTGTGCAAGCGACCGTTTGCTTATCAACATTCTGCGCGAGAAATGGGGCTTCACCGGTATCGTTCTCACCGACTGCGATGCTATCAACAACTTCTACAACCGCAATCAGCACGGTACTCACGACGGTCCACTTTCTGCTGCTGTTGATGCTGTGCTCAACGGAACCGACCTTGAGTGCGGTAGAGTATGTCAGGTGCTTACAGAGGCACTCGATAAGGGTCTCATCAGCGAAGCTGAACTCGACAAACACCTTCGTCGCACCCTTTCTGAGCGTTTTCGTCTCGGTATGTTCGACCCAGACGATATGATTCCTTGGTCAAAACTCGGTCCTGAGACAATCAGTAGCGAGAAGAATGATGCGCTTGCTACACAGGCAGCTCGCGAATCTATGGTACTGCTCTACAACAATGGTGTACTTCCACTTTCTAAGAGTTTGAAGACCATCGCTGTGATTGGTCCTAACGCTGCCGATGCAGGTATGCTCAATGGTAACTATGGCGGTACTCCTACCGAAGCTCACACACATACATTGCTCGATGGTATCAAGGCTGCTGTTCCTGGTGCAAACGTCATCTATCAGCGTGCTTGCGAACTCAATCAGGACAACATGACCCTCAGCTACATCGACCGCATGAACAATGGTCGTGGTTTCAAAGTTGAGTTCTGGGAGAACAATGCTAGAAAGGGTCAGCCCAAGAAGACCGACTACACAAAGCAGGTGCGTTACAGCACATTCGGTGCATGGGGATTTGCTGAAGGTGTTTCTTCTGATTCTATCTCTCTTCGTCTCAGCGGTAGCTTCAAGGCCGACTACACAGGCGATATGAGCTACAACATCAGTTCCGACAACGGTTATCAGCTCACAGTGAAAGGTTCCGACGGCTCATCATTCGAGAAGAAAGGCGAACCAGGTGCAGGTGGCCGTGGTGGATTCGGAGGCTTCGGTGGCTTTGGCGGATTCGGACGTGGTCGTGGTGTTCAGTACGAGACCTTCAAGGTTCAGAATGGTGTAACCTATGATGTTGTCATCGAATACAATCGCGGAACAGGTCAGTTCGCTAACCTCAATGCCGAGGTATGCCAGAATAAGCTCGTTGACTTTGTCGATGTAGTATCAGCTGTTAAGAATGCAGACGTCATCATCTGTATCGGTGGTATCTCTGCACGTATGGAAGGTGAAGGTGGCGACAAGCAGACCATCGAACTCCCAGCTGTACAGCAGCGTATGATCAAGGCTATGCATGCTACAGGCAAACCAGTTGTTTTCGTTAACTGCTCAGGTTCTGCAATTGCATTCGGTTCAGTCGAAGGTCAATACGATGCACTCCTACAGGCTTGGTATCCTGGTCAAGGTGGTGCTAAGGCTTTAGCCGACGTTCTCTTTGGTGACTACAACCCATCAGGTAAGCTGCCAATCACTTTCTATCGCAGCAACGATGATCTTCCTGAATTTACCGACTACAGCATGGAAAACCGCACCTATCGTTACTTCCGCGGCATACCTCAGTATGCATTCGGATTCGGACTTTCATACACTACCTTCAGTGTAGGTCAGGCAAAATTGTCTGCTAAGTCAATGAAAAAGAACGGTAAAGTTACTCTTACCGTACCTGTTACCAATACTGGTAAGATGAAAGGAAACGAAGTTGTTCAAGTGTATGTGAAGGCACTCGACTACAAGGAAGCGCCAATTAAGGACCTTCGTGGATTCCAGAAGATTGAACTTGCTGCTGGTCAAACAGGCAAGGCAACCATCACCCTCGACGGAGAAGCATTCCAGTACTATGATGCATCTATTGACGAACTGTCAACACGTCCTGGACGCTATCAGATTCTTTATGGAACATCGTCGCTCGATAAGGACCTCAAGGCTCTCGACTTTGTTGTGAAATAAGATGTAATAACAATAGAAAACACGAAACGGACAGGCAATCTGTCCGTTTTTTATTTGTCTTCATGGAAATATCTTCAGTTGCTCACCCCAAAAAAGAGCTTGCTTCACAGACAGAGCAGCACGAAACATTGTCAACTTGTCCAGAAAAGTGACTGTCAACCACATCAGGAAATAAGCAAAAAACTGTCAACCGAAAT
>CACZXN010000079.1:8141-8716 GCA_902785075.1 uncultured Bacteroidales bacterium
AGCGTTTCACCGTTTCAGCGTTTCAATGGTTAACTGGGGGTTACACACACCTCTTTATATATTATAACTAATTGATAATTAATAAGTTATATATTAGATAGGAGAAATGAAACCCCTCATACCCCCTACTGAAACGCTGAAACGCGAAACGCTAGGTAAGTATTAATTTCATCTAAAAAGCTGAATAACAATGAATTACGATATTACAAAAACCACAGCGCCCACAATACCAAACTTTGGTAGAGGCACAGAAAGCGTCAAAATCCTGCTATTTTGGCATCAAAAATCATGCACCCTCCCTGATTTCGATGCTTTTCCCTGTACTTGGTGCATAAATGAGCGATGTGGAATTTCAGCCTTTTTACCTCAATTGAGGGGAATCATGTGGCATAATGGCCAATTGGATGGCAAACAGTGGTGTAATAAGGGTCAATTGTCACACTTGGTCGAAGCAATTTGACGCGATTTCCGTCTGTACGAGGAGGCAGAAACGAAACTATTAATGGAATGGCAGAAACTAGTGAAGACCAAGGGGACTTACACTCCCCGTTACTAACCTGCCCTTATTCGTCAAT
>CACZXN010000080.1 GCA_902785075.1 uncultured Bacteroidales bacterium
AAACCTGGTGGGGGCAGAAAACAAATATCCTGGAGAGATTAGTGGTGGTATGCAGAAACGTGTGGCCATTGCCCGCGCCATCTCCATGAATCCCAAATACCTGTTCTGCGACGAGCCCAACAGCGGCCTCGACCCCAAGACATCGCTTGTCATCGACGACCTCCTGCATGGCATCACCAAGGACATGCAAATCACGACCATCATCAATACCCACGACATGAATTCCGTGATGGGTATTGGCGAGAACATTATCTTCATCTACGAAGGAAACAAGGAGTGGCAGGGCGTAAGTAGTCAGATTATGAAGTCTACGAACAAGAAACTCACCGACTTCATCTTTGCCAGCGATTTGCTGAAGGAAATGCGCGAAGCAGTTACCAACCAGAGCAATTCCGAGGGGTGAATTGACGCATATCAACGATTGATTGAAAGTATTGATACACGTCAAATATTTGACTGTGTGCGCAAACAATTTCGTTTTTTTGTTGCAGGAATGCAAAAAACGCCATACCTTTGCATCATGAAAAAAAGCGAGAACAGGCTGCACCTCAGCAATTCGAGCGAGCTCAATTGCATTCGGTTTGCACTGTCCTTGCATCGTCAATAAGACAAAAAAGATTTTAAAAGGATAACTAATTAAAGAGAAAGGAAAATGAAAATGAAAAAGTTAATTAACAGATGGATGAAGAGTGAGGCTTACACAGAGTACTGCTTGAATATGGCAAGAATGTACAACTACAGAGCCGCAAATTAAATAAACGGATTGAATCCAACGGAATTCAATCCGTTTTATTTTGTCCCTACGGATTTTCGTCTTTTATTGATGTGGCGCTCCTATTTCATTAGCCACTTCCCGTCTACCTCAACCATCGGAACCATCACTTCCTCTTGAGTTGAATCACCGAAACAAAGCATCAAGAAAGCATAAGTTAAATGCTGAACAGAGTCGTGTCTGGCAACATTGTTAGAGATGCGCACCTCACGGATACCTCCATGCTTAGCATTCACTTCACAAATATACTGTTCGTACACCTTCTGCATTTGTGCTCGATAGATCTCTGGCAAGCTATCTGCCCCTACCCTAGCATTCAAAAAAGCTTCTGGCATACTGTCTGCCAAAAGCATATAATAGGACTGGGCAGCCTTGGCAGCTTCCTCTTCTGGAGTTCCTTGACTCGAACACGCCGACAGGAACACAAAAGCAATAGCGATATATAATAAGTGCTTCACTTCTGACGGATAAATACATTAATAGGTGTACCGGTCAGTGTCCAGTTATCGCGCATCTTGTTTTCCAGGAAACGACGATATGGTTCCTTGACATACTGAGGAAGGTTGGCATAGAACACGAAAGTTGGGATCTGCGTATCAGGCACCTGTGAAACATACTTGATCTTAATATACTTACCCTTGATAGAGGGAGGCGGCGTTGCTTCGATGATAGGCAGCATGACTTCATTAAGTTTCGACGTACCTATCTTAATCTTACGATTCAAATAAACCTGTTTGGCAGTCTCCAAAACCTTGAAGATACGCTGCTTGGTTACTGCAGAGGCAAAGATAATGGGGAAATCAACAAATGGAGCCATACGCTGACGGATGGCATTCTCGAAAGTCTTGATGGCTTCCTGCGACTTTTCTTCTACCAAGTCCCACTTGTTGACAACAACTACCAGCGACTTGTTATTCTTCTGAATCAGTTGGAAGATATTCATATCCTGAGCCTCAATACCACGGGTGGCGTCAATCATCAGGATGCAAACATCAGAGTTCTCGATGGCACGAATACTACGCATCACACTGTAAAACTCCAAATCTTCCGTTACCTTGTTCTTACGTCGGATACCTGCTGTATCTACCAGATAGAAGTCAAAACCGAACTTGTCATATTTCGTATAGATACTGTCACGGGTAGTACCAGCAATATCGGTTACGATGTTACGGTCTTCACCGATAAAGGCATTGATAATGCTCGACTTACCGGCATTCGGACGACCTACCACAGCAAAGCGGGGTATGTCATCTTCAACGTCAGATACGTCAGGAACACTGCTAAGCTTCGCTATCACATCATCCAGCAAGTCGCCTGTTCCAGAACCAGTAGCTGCGCTGACACAATAGGGGTCACCCAGTCCCAACTTGTAGAACTCATATTGTCCATACAGGTCCTTGCCATCGTCAGCCTTATTGGCCACAAGCATAACGGGCAACTTCGAACGACGAAGAATCAAGGCTACATCCTCATCCAAATCAGTCAGTCCGTTCTTAATGTCAACAAGGAACAGCACCAAGTCGGCCTCTTCCGTTGCCACGATTACCTGCTTACGAATCTCCTCCTCGAAGACATCGTCGCTATTGACAACCCATCCACCCGTATCCACTACGGAGAACTCACGACCGTTCCACTCGCACTTGCCATACTGGCGGTCACGGGTAGTACCTGCTTCATCGCTCACAATGGCTTGACGACTGTTGGTCAGTCTATTAAACAAGGTGGACTTACCAACATTCGGGCGTCCTACTATTGCTACTAAATTTCCCATATTATCTTATTTCTAATATATCCAGTTAAAACCAGTTGGACTAGTCGGGCAAATTATTCCGGATTATAACCAAATGAATCGAGCTCACGCTGGTTGCTTCGCCAATCCTTGTCAACTTTCACAAAGGTTTCAAGGAATATCGGCTTAGCAAAGAATTTTTCCAGTGCTTTGCGAGCTTCAGTACTTACCTTCTTCAGCGCGATGCCTTGATGTCCGATGATGATACCCTTCTGAGAATCGCGTTCCACATAGATGACAGCATTGATATGGATATTTTTCTCCGTCTCCTTGAAGCGCTCCACACGCACCTCTACCGAGTAAGGTATCTCCTTGTCATAGTAAAGCAATATCTTCTCACGGATAATCTCCGAAACGAAAAAACGAGCAGGCTTGTCCGTCAACTGGTCCTTGTCGAAATAGGCAGGACTCTCAGGCAGAAGTTCCTGAATACGTTTCAGCAGCATATCCACGCCAAACTTATTCTTAGCAGAAATGGGCAATATCTCTGCGTTGGGCAGCAGTTCATGCCACCTGGCCACAATGTCTCCAAGCTTTGTCTGACTAGTCTTATTTGCTTCGCTAGAAAGCTCATCAATTTTGTTGATGAGTAGCAACACTGGAATCGTCATCTTCTGCACCTTCTCCAAGAAGTCCATGTTCTTCTCCGGATTTTCAACCACATCGGTGACATACAAAAGCACATCGGCATCTTGCAGTGCAGACACCGAGAAGGCCAACATTGACTCCTGCAACTTATAATTTGGCTTCAACACACCTGGGGTGTCAGAGAACACAATCTGCATGTCATCGGTATTGACGATACCCATGATACGATGACGAGTGGTCTGAGCCTTAAACGTTGCAATCGAAATACGCTCACCAACCAACTGGTTCATGAGCGTACTTTTACCTACATTGGGATTACCAACGATATTTACGAATCCTGCTTTATGCATTATTCACTGTTCACTTTTCACCATTCTTTATCAAAGCGCTGCACTTAGCGCTCTGCGCCATTATATGCCCACTTGTAATAGCTTGCTCCATGAACGAAACCTGCTCCAAAGGCTGTCAGGATGATATTGTCACCCTTCTTCAGTTTCGATTCGTTCTCCCATAGAGCCAAGGGGATTGTGGCTGCGGAGGTATTTCCAAAATGCTCGATATTAATCATTACCTGTTCCAAAGGCAACTCCAGGCGCTTGGCAACAGCCTCAATGATTCGCATATTAGCCTGATGAGGAACCACCCACTGGATATTATCCTTATTCAGACCGTTACGCTCAGCTATCAGTGCGCAGTCATCACTCATATTGGTAACAGCATAGCGGAACACTGTTCGACCTTCTTGATAGAGATAGTGCAAACGATGATCAACCGTAAAGTGATTTGGGGGGCAAACAGAACCACCCGCCTTGACATGCAGGAAAGGAAGTCCTTTGCCATCGGCACGGAAATAAGAATCCATCACACCGATGTTCTTCTCCTCAGTAGCCTCTAAGAGAACGGCTGCAGCACCATCACCAAACAAAGGACAAGTTGCGCGATCCTTATAGTCTACTACCGACGACATTTTATCCGCTCCAATCACAATAATCTTCTTATAGCGACCACTCTGAATCATAGAACCCGCTACATCGAGCGCATAGAGGAATCCACAGCAGGCACCCCAGAAATCAAATGCAAAAGCATTCTTCAGTCCGAGCTTACCAAGCACAATGCTAGCTGTAGAGGGGAACTTATAATCAGCCGTTGAGGTGGCAACAATGAGCGCATCGATGGTATCAGGATCTGTGCCAGTTCTTTGTATCAACTGCTTGGCAGCCTTACGGGCCATGTAGCTGGTGCCAAGACCTTCCTCAGTGAGGATGCGACGTTCCTTAATGCCGACACGCGTCATAATCCACTCGTCATTGGTGTCCACCATGCGCGACAGTTCCTCATTGTTCAGAACATAGTCGGGCACATAGCCACCAATGCCGGTGATTATCGCATTAATTTTACTCATTATTCAGCTGCTTCGTCCATTACAATGGCAATCTTGCCACGATAGTAACCACAAGTGGGGCATACAGTGTGATAGATGTGATATGCGCCACAGTTGGGGCATACTGCCAATGTGGGAACTACTGCCTTGTCATGGGTACGACGCTTAGCGGTACGAGTGTTTGATTGTCTTCTTTTAGGATGTGCCATAATTCTATTAACTTTAAACTTTTAATTTTAAACTTTTAAATGTTTCAGTGCTTCCCAGCGTGGGTCTATCGCTTCTTCCTCCTCTTCGCTGCTTCGGACAGCGCCGCTCAACTCTTCTAGTTTCTGCGTCATCGCACTATTGCATTTTCCAGGTGCATGAACGTGCTTAATGGGTATGGCCAGCATGACAAACTCATAGATGAACCATGACATGTCGAGTATTCCTTCGTTCTCGTCAATAGTCACGGTATCATCGTCTTCGCTGTATGTGTCGCCCAATTTCACCAGCAGTTTATTGTCTGTGTCAATAGGTTGATCCATATCGTCCAGACAGCGGTCACAGGTGACCACCACACTGCCATGGGTATGAAACAGGAGTTCAAAGAAGCCGGCCATCTTGCGTATAGACACCGACACATGCAAGGCTCCATGTTCCAATTGTGAGCCGTCCAAAGCCCTAAAGAAATCATCATTCAGGTCAAAGTCAAGACTCATTGTCTCATCCTTAACACCTTTCAAATCAACCTTATAGGACTCCAAACTACACATAGCAACACTTCATTTGGGGTGCAAAGGTACGAATAAGTGAGCAAAAAACCAAAAAATAATCCATTTTTCTGCTATAATCGTTGGTTATTCCATATTTTTTAGTAATTTTGTGCCCCAAAAAGGAGAAGATACAACACAAAAATAAAGGTAAAGAGCAATAAATACATATTAAAGATGTCGAACAACAATGTATTAATAGGTGCCAAAATCAAGCGCCTCAGAGAAACGAAGAATCTCAGTGTAGAAGAAATCGCTGAACGTAGCGGTCTGACCGTAGAGCAGATTTCAAGTATCGAAAACGACGTGAACCTGCCATCGCTGGGTCCGCTCATCAAGATTGCCCGTGCCTTAGGTGTTCGCCTAGGTACATTTATGGACGACAACGATGCCCTTGGACCTATTGTCACACGTGCCGCTGATCGTGAAAAGGATAGCAGTATAAGCTTTAGCAATGATGCGACCGATGCCCGCAAACATATGGAGTATCATCCACTGGCTCAGCAGAAGGCCGGACGCCATATGGAGCCATTCGTTATTGACATTAATCCTGAGGAGAGTCCTGAATTCCAGCTTTCTGCCCACGAGGGTGAAGAGTTCATCTACGTAATGCAGGGCGAGATAGAGATTGTGTATGGCAAGGAGACCTACAACCTGAAAGAGGGCGATAGCATCTTCTACGACTCTATCGTAAAGCACCACGTGCATGGTGCCCCAGGCAAGAGTGCAAAAATCTTAGCAGTAGTTTATATTCCTTTCTAAAAGATGAGTAACGTAAGATTAGATATGGCAGGCAGACCTTTGCCTGATAGAACATACCCTGCCGAGACGGGAAGCACTGGCTATAAGCTCCATGAACGAACATTGGGCCAATGGCTAGAACACTGGGCTGAAACGACACCTGATAAGGAATATATCGTTTATTCAGACCGCGACCTGCGCTTTACGTGGAGCCAGTTTAACGAGCGTGTGGACAATCTGGCCAAAGGTTTAATTTCAATCGGCGTAAAAAAAGGTTCAAACGTAGGTATTTGGGCAACCAACGTGCCCGACTGGTTGACCTTCCTCTACGCTACGGCTAAGATTGGTGCGGTGCTGGTGACAGTGAACACCAACTACAAGCAGAACGAGCTGGAGTATCTGTGTAAAGACTCTGACATGGAGGTGCTGTGTATCACCGACGGTACATGGGACTGTAACTATGTAGACATGACTTACACGATGTTGCCTGAGTTGAAAACCTGTGAGCGTGGACATCTAAACAGTGAGCGTTTCCCCTACCTGAAGAACGTAGTATATATAGGTATGGAGAAATATCGTGGTATGTACAACACTGCAGAACTGCTCCTATTAGGTCAGAACATTGAAGACGAAACGCTCAATGAGATGAAGAAGAACGTGAGTTGCTACGATGTATGCAACATGCAGTACACTAGTGGCACCACGGGATTCCCCAAAGGCGTAATGCTGACTCACTATGGAATCTCCAACGATGGCTATTTTACCGGCGAGAATATGGGATTTACGCAGGATGACAAACTCTGCGTGTGCGTGCCTTTGTTCCACTGCTTTGGCGTCGTGCTGGCCACGATGAACTGCCTGACTCACGGATGTACCGAGGTGATGGTCGAGAAGTTCGACCCATTGGTGGTGCTGGCGTCTATCCACAAAGAGCGCTGTACTGCAGTATACGGTGTACCCACGATGTTTATCGCCGAACTAAACCACCCGATGTTCGATATGTTCGACCTGAGCTGTCTGCGCACTGGTATCATGGCTGGCAGTCTGTGTCCAATTGAGCTGATGAAGCAGGTATCGGAAAAAATGTTTATGACGATCACCAGTGTATACGGACTCACCGAATCCTCGCCTGGTATGACACAGACCTGCTTGAACGATACCTTCGAGCAGCGCTGTACGACGGTCGGTCGCGATTTCCCGTTTGTCGATGTGAAGGTGCTCGACCCCGATACTGGCGAGGAATGTCCAGTGGGCGTTCAGGGCGAGATGTGCTGCAAGGGATTCAACGTGATGAAAGGATACTATAAGAACCCCGAAGCTACGGCCGAGGTTATCGACAAGAATGGTTATCTGCATTCGGGCGACTTGGGCGTGAAGGACGAAGAAGGGTTCTATAAGATTACCGGTCGAATCAAGGATATGATTATCCGTGGTGGTGAAAACATTTATCCACGTGAAATTGAGGAATTCTTGTATCATATGCCAGGAATCCGCGATGTGCAGGTGGCTGCCGTACCATCAAAGAAATACGGCGAAGCTGTGGGCGCATTCATCATACTGGAGGAAGGCGCACAGATGACCGCTGAAGACGTACAGCTATTCTGTCGCGGCAAGATAGCACGCTATAAGATTCCAAAGTACGTGTTTTTCATCGACCAGTTCCCATTAACTGGTTCAGGTAAGATCCAGAAGTTTAAGCTGAAAGAAATGAGTCTGAAACTCTGCGAGGAACAGGGAATCGTTGTGGAATAGTTAATAATAGTGGACAGTGAATATAAACTGTTCACTTTTTTTGCATTTCAATACGGAAGGTCGTACCTTTGCCAATCTCTGACTGTTTGACAAAGATACGGCCTTTATGATA
>CACZXN010000081.1 GCA_902785075.1 uncultured Bacteroidales bacterium
CATCTGCAGAAGCTTCGTTTTCTGTTTATCATCACCACTACGAATCGCCTTCATCACCGACTTCTGCTTCACCGAGTTACGGAGATTTCGGTACTCCGTCGCCGTAAGGACAGGGCGCATCATCTTCGCCCCATCCTTATAGTAAATAACATGAACACTCATTCAGCATCCTCCTCGTCGTTAAGCAATATCGTACGGATTTTCTCAGCGATCGCTGTTGCCTGGCGCACCAGCTCATCTGGTATCTGCTCCAGCTGTTCGTCGGGCATCGAGAGGAAGAAATAGAAACGTCTGTCCTTTCCTCTCGAAAACGAGCTGTTGTCTTCGCGGAAAATCGGACTGTTCCTGATACGCTTCGCCAGTTCGGTGATATACACGTTACCGTCCCTCATTATCTGCACATTACACTTGCCTGCAAAAGCTTCCAAATCTACATACTCACTGCATACGAAATCAGCAGTTTTCAAACCTTCTTTTGTCTTACCGATGGTCATCATACCATCCAGAGTTATCGTACTCTTCTTTTTACTATTCTTTGTCATAATCGTTCGAATTTGTGGTTGAAGGCTGTGTCGGAATTTGGCCATTTTCACTACGTAGACTTCCTTCACCACCTTCGCCCGATTAATAATTTGTTTTCTTTCCCCCTCGTCATACCTGCTGCCCCACTAAGATAGGGGGGCTGTCACGAAGTGACTGAGGAGTATGCTTGTATGTCCCTTGACATACGCCTCCACCGCTTTGCGGTCCCCCTCCGCTAACTTAGCGGAGGAGCTATGAGGTTTCTTTACTTCAATTTCACGATATCATTTGCCACGATGTCCTGATACCAAGCGCCGTTCGATTCGTGCGTCTGGAATCGGAGGCTCGCCACCACCGTCTTACCCACAGCGAACTTACATTCAGCCAAGTTGCCGAACATTGTGCAGTTGTACTCGTCCTCATAGTCACCACCAAGCTCTTTGAGCCTGATCATCGACTTGGCCAACTGGCCGTTGTCGGTTTTCTTACTTGGCACATACACGGGTTCGGTCTGTGCCATCACCTTCAAAATTTTTGTCACCATCTCTTTTTGGTTTAATAATTAATAATGTGTCAGCCCCATAGGGGCGAAATAATTTAGGAATGTTTGTTCTTGGTTGTTATCATACGCCCCCGCCCTAAAGGGCACCCCCTCTATCTTAGAGGGGGAGCTATCCCTCCACGGCTGCTCCCCTAAGTTAGGGGAGCTGTCACAACGTGACTGAGGAGTGTGTAAGAGAGGTCCTATTAGTTCCCACTCCCCCCGTCTTCCCCCGTTGGGGGACTGAGGGGGGACAAGAACGGATTTCTCCCCCCTTCGCACTCCCCCCAAGGGGAGAGAGAAGGGAGGGGCAAGGGGGAGGGTCTGTTCTGTTCTTGTTCCAATATGTCAAAGAGCACCGTCATCAGTCGCGTTCGACTTTTGACGCTGCAAAGTTACGATAAAGGCACAAAAAAAACCTGCTACGTAGTAGGTACGCGTAGCAGGTACGGATTTCTATAACTCGCTGTAAATCAGCGCAATACGTGATTAAGTTTTTCTTGGAATTTTAGAGATTTCTTCTGTTCAAGTGCTTTATTGAGATAACTGCGAAGTGTTTCAGGTTTCTCGTTCCATAGTTGTCCGAACACCTGCCACACCTCATTCAAATCGATACGTTCACTTACGGCTTTAGCCACCAAAGCCCGCTCTGTTCCACTCAATCCATTGGGCCACCAATCTTCATTGAGAACTCCTGCATCGACCAGAGCCTCCATTAGATTCTCAGCTTCTGGGGTCTTCAGCTTATCCGGCACATTCTCCCTTTCCTCTTCAACTTCCATCGCACTTACCTCCACACGTTCCATCTCCTCCTGAGCCAGATAAATCTTATGCATGTACTTCAGGAAGTTCGTACGGTTCGACTTTGCGTTGGGCTCCTTGCGACTGGCAAAGAAATGATGCCCCG
This sequence comes from uncultured Bacteroidales bacterium, assembly GCA_902785075.1. Lineage (GTDB taxonomy): Bacteria > Bacteroidota > Bacteroidia > Bacteroidales > Bacteroidaceae > Colivivens. Next base: position 1,971 of record CACZXN010000081.1, read on the forward strand.
CACGCACAGGATCGACCACCAGACAACCGTCCTTGTAATCAACAATCTTGCGTAAGGCAGCATAGTGGTGATTGACCGTCTTGGTGATTCTCGGATTTGCATCCACCTGGCTGAAATCCACCTCGTCAGGATAGCGAGTCGCACGTTGCATATGCTCCACACGTCCGTTCAGCACCCCCTTCTCAAACATCTTCAGCAACTTCTCCACACGATAGTCCTCGATGTCCGCCAACTGCGGACGTCCATAGCACGCATGATCCTTCCACTCCTCGAAATCCTGCTTCGTCCGTCTCGACGTACCCGAATACAAATAACGCCGTTTCTCAACCTCATACAGACGCGCATACTCCTCATCCTTATGATGACGCGACAGTTGACCATCGATCTGCATCAGCACGTCACTCAGAACACCCAGTGCTTCATTCACCATGTCCTTCTCATCCCCACTGAAGGGGGTCTCGTCTTCCACAGCCATCACCAGCTCCGAAAGCTCCACATAGTCGATATCCACATCGACATCCACTACAGCTTCGTGGCTCGCACGCTCCAGAACCTCATTCCGCAACGCCTCAGCCACCTCCGTAACATCAGCAGCCAACCCCATCAGCCTGTACTTCGTACCAGCCGACGGTTGCTCCTTCCACATTGCATCCACCTTCTTCATAAGGTTATAAATCACATCCTTAATCTCTTTTGCTATCATATAAGTTATCCTTTAGTAAGTTTTGTTGTTTTTGCCTGCAAAGATACAAGAAAGGTGTACCATAACGCGGTACACCTCCCAATTATTTTCATTTTTTATCAAAAAAAGTCTTTTATTTCAAGATTTTGCTCCCTTAGTCTTTATTTTAATGGCAATTCAGTTTCTGTTTCATTAAGAGCATTGCAAAAAACCTCAGCCATTGTGTTAAGAGCCACACATTCCGCACGGCTTATGTGGCGTTTTCCCTCGTCGTAAGGCCAAGGACTGAGAATCAACAACCGACCGGCTGCACAAGCATCGAATAGCAGATCAGCAGGCTTGTAGTAATCACGGAAACCATTGTCAGCAAGCAACACAAAGGGATGTTGATCCTGCAACAACACTTCCATCACCAGCTTCTCCTGCGACGAGATAAAGGGCGAAACCATCACAGCCCCCTTACGAGCAGCCAGCACACAACCATTCATGTAGTCGCGAAGCCCCTTGTCGTCCCCATGCTCAGCAGCCTTTACCATCGTGCTACGCACATGAACCGTAGCAAAACGCTCCTCCATCAGCAACGCCACATTCCCCACACTGTCATAGCTACGTCCACCAATCACGATATCTTTCTGCACCCTGAAATAACCAGGCTTCAGCCGCTTGGTAGCCAACCGCTGCGGATTCATCTGAACATAATGGATCATCGCGTGCAACTGACCACGACGAGACATGGGGCGAATGAATGGTCGCTCTGTGAAAACAGGGAAAGGATAACCCCCTTCATTAGTTGCTCCAACGCTCTGTTCCACTTCGTTAATTGTCTGCGAATTCAATTCAGCAGCAACCGACAAAGTATAAGCCCTGCCAAGTTTCTTCACTCCCTGCCAATAACCACGAACGACGGCACGAATGCTCGTGTCCATCGTCTGTGTCACATGGATAACAGCATGCAGGTGATCGGGCATCAAACAAAACTGGAGAATGCGAATTGCCGGATAATGCCTGCCCATCACATACAGTTCATCAATAACAGCATTGCCTAAAGCAGTCCGCTCAATCCTCGCCTTCAAGGGATCACCCTCCGGAATCACCAAGGTGCCAAGCAACGGCTCACGCGATGGTACCGTCAGCGTCACATGATACACCCCGACACCCCTCCAAGCCGTTCCTGGCTCCTGCCATTTCCATTGATTCCGTTCTGCCATAACGTTTGTTATTAGTCCTCTATTTCACTTCGTCCTGTTCCCCTTCGTTCTGTTCCACTTCGTTAATTGTCTTCCGTCTTTCTGTTCCCCTTCGTTTGTTGTTTCCAGCGCTCTTCCCCCTTCGTTTGTTGTTTCCAGTGCCCTGTTCCCCTTCGTTTATTGTCTTCCGTCTTTCTGTTCCCCTTCGTTTATTGTCTCCCCTTCGTTTATTGTCTCCCCTTCGTTCTGTTTCCCTTCGTTTATTGTCTCCGAATTCTATTCGGCAGTAACCGATTTGAACTAGTAACTATAAACTTGATATTGCCTGTTCCCTGTCAGATTTTTCATTTTCCCTTCTCCTGTCCTTTATCATCAGTTAAAAGTAATCGGAATGCTAGTTTTCACACGCACTACTTCTCCGTCTTTTTTGCCTGGAATCCATTTGGGCATTCCCCGCAGCACTTCGATGGCGGCATCTTTGAGCACCGGGTTGCTACCCGTTACAATCTTAAAGTCGCTCATGCTGCCATCTTTGTTGACAACGAAAGACACCATAACGCGCCCTGTAATCTGCTTCTTTTCCGCATCTAGAGGAGGTGTAGCATGCGCACGTAAATACTGGTTTAAGGCCGCCGGACCACCAGGAAAACTGGGCATCTGTTCGGCGATGTCATACACACGGTCCTCGGTCTCACTCTGAACGTTCTGAGCACTTTCAGCGTTCTGAGCACTCTGAGCAGTAGGCGGATTATAGATGAAGTTGATGCTTACCTCGTCTCTCACCCTGATGGCTTTGCCATGCCATTTGCCTGGCACCCACTTTGGCATGTTTTCAACAATCCGAATTGCTTCTTTAGCCACCACATCCGGTGTGGTTTCCCTTGTTTTGTCCCACCATTTGACATTACTGATAGAACCATCAGGTTGAACGACAAAGCGAACGCCAATCTTGAAAGTGTCAGGTGTCTCAGAAAAAGCACCCACCGCCTTTCTCAATTCGTTGGTTATCCATTGGTCAAGATTGGCCGTGAATGACTGTCCGGGAAGTGCAAATAAGGCATTGACATCTTCGTCACGAATCTTACCGAACTCCATGCGTTCTTTGATTTCACCTGTTGTCCTGTCGAATGTGGGCTTACCATTCTTGTCCAGTTCACGCCATGTGACGGAGAACTCGCCTTTGCACATGAGTCCCATTTCCCAGAAAAGGTCTGGCTTGTCCACAGGTTTCCATCGCGGCATGGCCTTGGCCAAGCGCAGTGCTTCAATAATCAACGGGTGATTTTCGCCATAGGCCATAAGATCGAAGCGCGACACCTCAATGTTTGAAAATGAGCCGTTCCGACCCACGTCAAAGGACACATTAATAGTTGTGTAATCTTTAACTTTCTCGTCGTAAGAAGTTTGTTTTTTGTGCTGCTCCACCCAATCATAAGGATCGCCTTGTGGGAAAGTCGCAGCCGTCCCTTTGCGCGTAGCCAGTTGCAGTTCTGATATACTCATAAACTGCGCATGCAGGGAAAGTGGGCAGCATGCTGCAGCAATAACAATTGCAAATAGTATTTTCTTCATAATCTTCTATTTAATTTTCAATATGCTAAAGTCTAAACATCCTCTGCTGCCATCAGATGCTCCTCATCTTCCATGAGATCATACTGCTTATGCAGAGAACGGTCCTGCAGATAGATGTGGTTCAGTGTGTATTCCAACGAATTCAATGTCTCTTCCCGCTTTGCCGGCTTCAACTCACACTCCCAAACTGTAATGCAATGCCACCCCATCTGCGCTAGTTTATGTTGTTCCTCACGATCCCGTTCCTGATTCCTTCGTTTGTTGTTTCCAGCGCTCTTCCCCTTCGTTTATTGTCTCCCCTTCGTTCTGTTTCCCTTCGTTTATTGTCTCCGAATTCTATTCGGCAGTAAACGATTTGAACTAGAAACTATAAACTTGATATTGCCTGTTCCCTGTCAGAATCTCTTCCGTCAGGGGGCTTAATGTCACCATCCAAAATAATCCATTACCTTTATTGCTTCATCATGATTTTTACTCCATCGCCAACTATTACCTTTTACATGGATAAAACATGTTCTTCCTGCAATTGTATTAGGGTCATTAAACATAGGAGAATACACATCTTCTCCTTTATATTCCCCTAAATAGATGGCATAATCATACCCCATTTGTTGGCATACTTCTGTTATGTAGGTGGGAATTTCCATTTTTTGATAATTTTTTGCAAAGGTATAACAAATACTTCAACCGGTCATTTCTTATCATCAATTGATATGTCAGGAACCTGAACCCTGTCAGATTTTTAGAATAACCTTGAAACCAAAATACTTAATGAGCTTTTCCATTATTTCAAATTTGGGAGCAGACCCATCATTCTTCAAATGGCTGATTACAGATGGAGAGGCACCGCATAATGCGGCTAATTCTGTTGTGCGTATTCCAGAGCTGATTATTCTCTGCTTTATTGTCTCTGTAATTTCTGTAGCACAATATACATAGCTTTCATCAGTACTATTAACAAATCCGAAACCCAATGCATCAAGAATCGTCAATATGCAGTCAGATTTGATAGATTCTCCCTTTCTTACTCTAGCTATAGAAGAACTGCTGATGCCAATTTGCTTGGCAAGATGAGAGTCTCGGATTTCACAAAAATCCATCTTGTGTTTAATGTGTTCAAGTATCGTACCAGAATCTAAAGGTTTATATAGTTCTTCCTTTGTAGGTGGAACTGGGAGGTTTTCCACTTTACCAGAGAAAACATCATCAAAAAAGTCTATCATCTCTTGACTTGAAAGTTGTGGTATTCTTAATAAAGACATACTTGAAATGCCAAACTTTTCTTGTAGTTCAGCAAATTGGAGCCTATTTCCTGGATTTGTTGCTTCGTACTTTAATTTGAATGCGTATTCCTTATTATAGTCTCTTTTGTAAAAGTTGTCGATATTCTCAGGCTTATTACGCCTAATATTAATTTCTTCCACAACGGCCTTATAGACAATCTTTGATATGGGCTTTGATTCATAGATGTATACAACATCACCAACCTTGAAATTGCGACGCTGATTCCACAAACAAAAACCATTTATATTGAATAACGTATGTATGTCATAACGACTTGTATTGCAAGATAAAATCCAAAACTTTCTTGTTTCCATAGAAATGCTCATTTCTTGTTATTATAAGTAGCTCACATATTTGTTTTTGAAAAAATTTACGCAATGGTTCATCCTCACCACATCACCTACCTCATACAGCTTGGGGTCAATCTTTTTCCGTCTGGTTGCTGTTTCGTCCATATATACTATTCAAATACTATTTTACATTACTATTCAACAACCATTCCAATGCTGAAATAATATGAATAGTCTTCCCATCTATCTCCACAT
>CACZXN010000082.1 GCA_902785075.1 uncultured Bacteroidales bacterium
TACCTGTTGACGGAGGTCGAAGAACGACAGTCCATGTTCGAGGGCATAGTCGCGTATCTCATTACGGATACGGTTGTGCAGGTCGTCCATCAGCCAGCATTTCTCGATGGGGAGAATCTTGTCGAAGGCACCGGTGATGTGGAAACCGATGGCAGGGGTGTCTTTTACCAACGACTCATCTTTCAGTTGTTCGCTGGTCAACCATCGCTTATTGGCACAGCCATAGTCAAGTTTGTTGCGGTATTCCTGGGTGTGCACAGAGCCTAATATCGGCATGAATTCCGGCAGTTCGATCTTTCCGATGCGTGTCAGCTGGTCGAACACCTGCTGCTGCTTGAACTTCAGCTGCTCGGAATAGGGCAGGTTCTGCCACTTGCAGCCGCCACAGATGCCGAAGTGTTGGCAGAAGGGTGTCGCGCGTACATTACTATATTCTATAAAACGCACCACCTCGCCCTCGGCAAACGAGTGTTTCTTGCGACGAATCTGTACGTCGCACACATCACCCGGTACGCAAAACGGTACAAATACCACCAGGTCGTTCCAGTGGAACAGGCACTTTCCCTCGGCTGCCACAGCCTCTATTGTTATACGCTCTAAAAGCGGTAATGGTTTCTTCTTTCTTGCCATCTCTGTCTGATTTTGACTGCAAAGGTACGAATAAATATAAAAAATTCCCAATTTTTGCGCAATTTTCTTGTGTATGTGCGGAGAATTTAGTAACTTTGCACAATTCAAAACAAAACAATTTATCATCAATAAATAAGTTATTAACGTATGAGTCAAAAAAGAGTTTACCTCTTCGGTAATGGTAAGGCCGAAGGTAATGCAAAAATGCGTGAGGAACTGGGCGGTAAGGGTGCAAACCTCGCCGAGATGAACTTGATTGGTGTTCCTGTTCCTCCAGGTTTCACAATCACCACTGATTGCTGTAACGAGTACTATCAGGTTGGTCAGCAGAAGATCATGGAGTTGCTGAACGACGATGTGATGGCTGCCGTTAAGCACATTGAGGTGCTGATGAACTCGAAGTTCGGCGACAAGGAGAATCCCCTGTTGGTATCAGTTCGTTCGGGTGCCCGTGCCTCTATGCCAGGTATGATGGATACCATTCTGAACCTCGGTCTGAACGACGAGGTGGCTGAGGGTATGGTGAAGAAGACCAACAACCCCCACTTCGTATACGACAGCTACCGTCGTTTCGTACAGATGTACGGTGACGTGGTGCTCGAGATGAAGCCCGTGAACAAGACCGATATCGATCCGTTCGAGGAGATTATCGAGAAGGTGAAGAAGGAGAGTGGTGTTGTGCTGGATAAGGATCTCTCTGTTGACGATCTGAAGAAGCTGGTGAAGCTGTTCAAGGCTGCCATCAAGGAGCGCACCGGTAAGGACTTCCCCGATGATCCTATCGAGCAGCTCTGGGGCGCTATCTGCGCTGTGTTCCGCAGCTGGATGAACGAGCGTGCTATTCTCTATCGTAAGATGGAAGGCATTCCCGACGAGTGGGGTACAGCCGTATCAGTGATGGCGATGGTATTCGGTAACATGGGTGACACCTCTGCTACTGGTGTATGCTTCAGCCGTGACGCTGCCAACGGTGAGAACCTGTTCAACGGTGAGTATCTGGTGAATGCTCAGGGTGAGGACGTTGTGGCTGGTATTCGTACCCCACAGCAGATTACCAAGATCGGCTCTCAGCGCTGGGCTGAGCGCGCTGGCATCTCTGAGGAGGAGCGCGTGGCTAAGTATCCTTCTATGGAGGAGGCTATGCCTGAGATCTATAATGAGTTGAATGGCATCCAGGACAAGCTGGAGCACCACTATCACGATATGCAGGATATGGAGTTCACCGTTCAGGAAGGTAAGCTCTGGTTCCTCCAGACCCGTAACGGTAAGCGTACCGGTGCTGCTATGGTGAAGATCGCTATCGACCTGCTCCACGAGGGTATGATCGACGAGAAGACCGCCATCCAGCGCTGCGAGCCTCAGAAGCTCGACGAGCTGCTGCACCCCGTATTCGACAAGAAGGCCTTGGCTGCTGCTAAGGTGATTGCTCAGGGTCTGCCCGCATCTCCCGGTGCTGCCTGTGGTCAGATCGTGTTCCACGCTGACGACGCCAAGGCTTGGCACGAGGATGGTCACAAGGTAGTGCTCGTACGTATCGAGACCTCTCCTGAGGACCTCGCCGGTATGGCTGCTGCCGAGGGTATCCTGACCGCTCGTGGTGGTATGACCTCTCACGCTGCCGTTGTGGCTCGTGGTATGGGTAAGTGCTGCGTATCGGGTGTAGGTGCACTGAACGTAAGCTATAAGGATAAGACTGTTGAGATCGACGGCACGGTATATAAGGAGGGTGACTACATTTCTCTGAACGGTTCTACTGGTCAGGTATATGCTGGCGAGGTGACCACCAAGGCTGCTGAGCTCTCAGGCGACTTCAAGGAACTGATGGACCTCTGCGACAAGTACACCAAGCTGCAGGTTCGTACCAATGCCGACACACCTCGTGATGCTCAGCTGGCTCGCGAGTTCGGTGCCAAGGGTATCGGTCTGACCCGTACTGAGCACATGTTCTTCGAGGATAAGAAGATAGTCGCTATGCGTGAGATGATCCTTGCCGACAGCGTTGCCGGACGTGAGAAGGCACTGGCTAAGCTGCTGCCTTACCAGAAGGCTGACTTCAAGGGTATTCTCGAGGCTATGGATGGTCTGCCCGTGAACATCCGTTTGCTCGATCCCCCTCTCCACGAGTTCGTTCCCCACGATCTGGCTGGTCAGGAGACGATGGCCAAGGAGATGGGCGTCAGCGTAGAGGATATCAAGCGTCGTGTTGACTCACTCGCTGAGAATAACCCGATGCTGGGTCACCGTGGTTGCCGTCTGGGTATCACCTTCCCTGAGATCACTGCTATGCAGACCAAGGCTATCCTCGGTGCTGCCTGCGAACTGAAGAAGGAAGGCAAGAACCCGATGCCGGAGATCATGGTTCCGCTGATTGGTACTATCAACGAGCTCAAGCAGCAGAAGGAAGTAATCCAGTACGCTGCTAAGGAGGTATTCGCTGAGTATGGCATTGAGGTTGAGTTCGAGATTGGTACGATGATTGAGATTCCTCGTGCTGCCCTGACAGCTGATCTGATCGCTTCAGAGGCTCAGTACTTCTCATTCGGTACTAACGACCTGACACAGATGACCTTCGGTTACAGCCGCGACGATATCGCATCGTTCCTGCCTGTATACCTCGACAAGAAGATCCTGAAGGTAGACCCGTTCCAGGTGCTCGACCAGAAGGGTGTTGGCCGTCTCATCAAGTTCGCTGTGAAGGAAGGCCGTGAGGTACGTCCTGACCTGCGTTGCGGTATTTGTGGTGAGCATGGTGGTGAGCCCAGTTCAGTGAAGTTCTGTGCTAAGATTGGCATGAACTACGCCAGCTGTTCTCCGTTCCGTGTGCCCATCGCACGTCTCGCTGCCGCACAGGCTGCTGTTGAGGAATAAACGAAAGATTCTGAATATAAGGAAGTTAGGCGTAACTCTCTTTTAAATAAGGGGTTACGCCTACTTTTTACCATCCAAGGTTTACATGATAAATATGTATTATTTAAGTAAATGTTGAGAGTATGTTGAGATGATTTATTGGGGCTGTTGAGAGCAAGTTGAGAATAAGTTGAGAAAAAATTATGGCCACTTTTAAAATTACGGTACAAAAGCAAAGAACAGACGGATACTGGCCCGTCTATATCAGAGTCATCCATCATCGAGAAAGCGCGTTTATGAAAACCGACAAAATGGTGGATAATAAAGGCATTGTCAAAACTACAAAAGAGGTTAAAGACCCTTTTGTAAGAAAAGCTTGTGACTTGCTCATAACAGATTATATTGATCGACTTAATAAAGTTGATACAAGCACCTGGTCTGCACAAGACGTAGTAAAGTTTCTGAAAGAAGGCACATCTGATGTGTGTTTTTCAGATTACGCCCGACAATATCAGGCAAAAATGATACAGGAAGGTCATGCGCGTAACGCACGAACTTACGAACTTGCATATCAGAACATGGAACTGTATGCCGGTACTAATAAAGTGATGTTCTCACATATAACATCAGCTTTCATTAACGGATGGATAAAATCCCTATCAACAACGGCCAGAGCAAAAGAACAATACCCCGTCTGCATCAGACAGATTTTCAAACAAGCCCTTCTTGACTTTAACGACTATGATACAGGGCTGATACGAATAACAACGAACCCATGGCCCAAAGTGAAAATACCTAAGAGTGATAACCCTCAACACAGGGCTATCACAATGGAAGAGTGCCGGGCATTCTTTACTGCCCAACTACCGGAAAGCGATAGAAAATTCCCGTTATCAGAACTTGGAAGAGACGTAGCAATGATGATACTATGCCTTGCCGGTATAAATACCGTTGATATTTTCTTCCTCGAAAAGAAAAACTATCGCGACGGTATCATCTGCTACGAAAGAAGAAAAACAAGGGAAGCAAGAGCAGATAATGCTTACTTTGAAATTCGCGTTCCAAACATTCTACAGGATATCGTTCAAAAATATCTTGATAAGACGGATTCTCCGTACTTATTCAACTTTCACAAGCGTCTATCATCTTATGACAGCTTTAATGCAAACGTAAACATTGGCATCCGCCAGATATGTGAGAAAGTGCTTGGTATAGAACATGGTAAAGGGTATAGCGGATATACCTTCCGTCATACCTGGGCGACTGTTGCACAGAATGAATGTGGTGCCTCTCTGGCAGAAGTGGATTTTGGCTTGAATCACGCTCATAAAACCAGGCTGGCACGTACTTACGTGAAGATTGACTTCACACCTGCTTGGATATTAAATGAAAAGGTAATTGAGAAAATCTTCTTCACAGAAGAAAACTCTCGTGAACACAAAGAAGAACAGGATAATCATTTTGAGCGTTTTTCCTTCAAACAACTTATCAAAGGTACACTGTACTTTCGTGGACGCATCATAAGTACAGTTGAAGATGTCGGTTTCAACAATGTTGAAGATGTCATCAAGGTTTTGATGAAAGATCTTCCTGATACAGTCCCTACCCGCTCCCTCGTTCAGATTCGCATAGAAAATAAAGACAAGCAACAAACCAAAGACTATACCCGAACGGTAAAATAGACTCTCGTAATCTAAAATAGCAGCCCTGACATTCTTACTGTCAGGGCTTTTCCGTTTTCTGATTGCACTTATATCATATTTTCTTATTTTGTTGAAAGAAAACTTTGTATTCTTTTTCTGTTTTTCGGGCGCAGTCAAACATAGATTTTCTGTGCGAAGGTAGCGGAAACCGTTCCCGGCAAGGGTCGCATAATGCTTGGCTTCGGAAAACTTACAGAGAATTTTGGGTGCAGCAGCACCGTAATCAAAATTCACAGGAACTTTCCCGGCCATCCCTTGACCTTATGGGACTACCTTTCCTACGCTTCAGAATGCACATAAAATTCAAAGTTTAACTTCTAAAAACAGAACGATATGAATACTTCATCAGTTTCCAACCTTTCAATCAAAAACTGGTCAAAAGATGACCAGCCCATTCAAAGAATGCAGTCATTAGGTACTCAAAGCCTTTCTGACGCAGAACTGCTTGCAGTACTAATCGGCAGCGGCACTAAGGGCCGTTCAGCCGTAGAAATCGCAAGAGACCTTCTCGCGAAGTTCAATAACAGTCTAAACGCCATTGGCAAGGCACGACTGGATGAGATAACATCTGTTGAAGGCATTGGTCTTACCACCGCCTGCAGAATATCCGCTGCCATTGAAATTGGCAAGCGTAGAACAAAAACTGACGAAACTCCTGACTTGGGTACAGCAGTCAGAATCTACAATTTCATGCTCCCAATCATGAAAGATCTTGATACTGAAGAATTTCATATCATACTGATGAACCAGAACTTCCACTTTATAAAGCGTTTACGCATTTCTAAGGGTGGTATCTCTGAAACAGCTGTTGACATTCGTATCATTATACGTGAAGCTGTTCTTAATAACGCTACCATTTTGGCCTGCTGCCATAATCATCCCAGTGGTTCTCTCAGACCCAGTAGGGCTGATGAAGAACTAACACGTTCAATCAAAAACGCCTGTCAGCTGATGCGCATCCACTTTATGGATCATGTCATCGTGACAGATGGAGCTTATTACTCCTTCCACGAGGAAGGTAAAATCTAAAGGTTTTACATCCTCGCCCATATCGAGTAGTATCTAATGGTACTATCCGATATTTTTTTATGTTCAATAAGAAATATTCCAAACCTACAATATTTCATTATAAATAGTAATATTAGCATATTACAATAAAACAATATTACGCTATAAACTTATGGACAAGAACAAATAACACCATCTTTCCTACGTCCATTCCATTGTCTCTATTTTCACCGTAAAGGTTCATTCCGCTTTCTGACGTCTTTTCCCTTGCAAAGGTAGGGAGGCTCGTAGCCATGCCAAGTACCAGTCGCACACTCCCTATTTCAGAAAAATTTTGTAAAGCCAAGGCATTTTCTTTTGGCACTTTATCCGAAATTCCTTGGCGAAGGCTACTTTTTAGCCTCTCTTTTTTAATGGCAAGGAAAAGGACTAAAAGCGAAACGAAGTCGATGACGACTGAAAATTTATTGAAACAACGGCTGACTTGGAAAGAAAACCTTATGAAAAGGAACTTAGCTCACTCAGCCGATAACTCTCAAAAACCGAAGCCGACGGGATAGAAACAGGCATATATAAAATGAAACAGATGTGGCTACTTATCATTAAAAACCTCAGTAAGAGCGAAGTCTTTGATTTGTTCTTTGAGGGTCTGGAGTATGAAACCGTAAATGGTGAAATACATATCCAGTATGAGAGAAAGAAATACCTGATGGAAGATCTTAACGGTGCAAAGGCGAGAACATTAAAAGAAATTGCCTATGAGATAGATAAAATACAATTAACTCCAATATGTTAAAACTATGGTAACAGTCAGTGAAATACAGAAAATTCTCAATGATGCAGGCATCAGCGGAGAAGTAGAACAAGATTCAATCCCTTATCTGGTGGCAGTCACAATTTATTGGGGTGACTGGAAACACGACCACGGATATCTAAAATACCTCATGCAGCAGCATGGTCTTACCCATGTCAAGGAAGAATTATTGGAAGAAGATGGAAGCGACTGTTATAGTGCCAAACATATCTTCGGTGAGGATCATTTTGTAAAAGGTGCAAGACAACTCTTCCAGACAGCACACTAACAAGGTAACAGGAGGTCTAACCAGCCTCCTATCAAACAAACAGCAGATAATTATGAGAACAACAAGATATACAATGACCGTCCAGATAGGACGTAACGTGACAGATATTATTGCTCTGCCATGTGTGGATAGTGTGAGAAAATCCTTCAAGGGTGTTCTAATCTATCAAGTAAACACTGGCAAGAGCCAACCAGAATATGCAAGGGAAGGTGACCTTATCTGCCAGGATAATGATGGTGAATGGCATGTTGAATATAAGCAATAGATTATGGAATATACTAACAGAGGAACGATAATGCACCTCACTCTTCATAACTGTACGGTGCAGAATAATGGAACCATCATGCACCTTGACGGTGAGGGTAACCATATAAACAACAAAGGGTCTATCATGCACAATGATGGAGGCAGGGTGATAATCATGGGTGCAGGAACATACCAACAGCAACCGGTGAAAGAAAAGATCGTCTATCAGGACAGAATCGTTTACCGTGACCGCCCTACTCCATCAAAGAAAGATGCACAACGCATCAAGAAACTCGAAGAACAGGTTGAAAACCTGAAGGAACAAATCAGAAAATCCACTGAGGCAAGAAATGCTGAACGTCTGGAGAATACAATCAGTTTTTTGGAAAACGCTAACCGCGAACTGAAAAATAATATTGAAGAACTCAAAGCAGACCTCGAAGCGGCAGATAGAATGAAACTGCTACGAGAAATCGAGGAACTGAAAGAGAAAGTCCAGAGAGCGAAGAATCGCGAGCGTATCAGCAGACACCAACAATACGAGAAGGGTTATCAGGCTGGTGTGGTGGATGGAAGTAATAAGAAAAAAGAAGTGTTTGATTGGGGTGTACGCCCTACAAAGGAACAGGCAGAAGCCCTTATGAAACAACTCCGAATATGGCTTGATTGTGAGGATTGACCGATTAAGAAATAATAAAATATTGAAATATTTATGCTAATATTACAATATTACAAGAAATATTTGTATCTTTGCAGACGAAAATATAATAATACTGAAATATGAAAGATTTCGATTTATATAGTTATGACAGATATATCGTCAGTTTCTCTGGGGGAAAAGACAGTACCGCCCTACTGCTCTTCCTCCTTGATAATGGTGTACCGAAAGAGAAAATAGAACTCTGGCATCAGGAAATAGACGGACGTGGCCGTAGTCTCTTTGATTGGGAGGTAACACCAGACTATTGCCAAAAGTTGGGTGAAGCATTTAATATCCCAGTTTACTTTCAATGGAAAGTCGGTGGTTTTGAGCGTGAAATGACTCGCACAGAAAGCCTAACGGCACCAGTCTGTTTTGAACTTCCTGACGGTTCAATACAACAGACTGGAGGTGACAGGGGTAAACCTTCCACGCGGAATAAGTTCCCACAACCTTCACCAGATCTTCGGGTACGATGGTGCAGCGCATATCTGAAAGTTGATGTATGCGCAACGGCTCTTCGTCATCAAGAGAGATTTCAGAATATCCGTACTTTGGTATTGTCAGGGGAACGGGGTGAGGAAAGTAAACAGCGTGCAGGATATGCCATCATTGAACCTGACAGGGCAGATCTGAGGAATGGACGTAACCCCAGATACATTGACCGCTTCCGTCCTATTCGTGACTGGAAGGAACAGCAAATATGG
>CACZXN010000083.1 GCA_902785075.1 uncultured Bacteroidales bacterium
TGTAGCCACCTCGTAACGGTTGTCACCACGAGCCTTACGGTTCTGCGCAGTCAGAATGAAAGCGTAGACGATGTGAATCACTGCCAGAGCAGCCAGACCGAGTGTTGCTACAACAGCATACCAGTTGGCACCCAGGAATTCGCAAATCATGTTGTAACCTTCCTCTGAGAAGAGCGCTACCAAGTTCATGGCACAATGGAATGTCAGGAACAAGATAAGCGCAATACCCGTGACGGACATTACAACTTTTCTACCAATTGATGAATTGATTAACCACATAAGTTGTTGAATTTAAGTTATTTAAAAGTTATTTATTTTGAATTTTATTTTGCAAATTTAGGCCATCTTCTCTGCGTCAAACGGTTAACGCGTACCTTATTTTAGGTATTTCAGCATGACTTTAGAGTGCAAAGTTACTATAAAATTGTGAACTTTCAAAGTTTTTTGAGATAAAAATGCAATCAAATTTCAAAATTTATGCTTACTTTTGCGGAAAAATAGTAAAACAAGTATGAAATTCAACTATGACGTGCTGATAATTGGAGGAGGTCACGCTGGCTGTGAGGCTGCTTGCGCAAGTGCCAATATGGGGGCCAAGACTTGTCTCATCACGATGGACATGAACAAGATTGCACAGATGTCGTGTAACCCAGCCATCGGTGGTATTGCCAAAGGGCAGATTGTCCGAGAGATCGATGCACTTGGCGGACAGATGGGACTGGTGACTGATGCCACCTCGATTCAGTTCCGCATGCTGAATGTAGGCAAAGGGCCAGCTATGTGGAGTCCACGTTCCCAATGCGACAGAGGAAAGTTTATCTGGGAGTGGCGCAGACATCTTGATGCGACTGAGAATCTCGATGTCTGGCAGGATCAGGCAGAAGAATTGCTGGTGGAGAATCTGGCAGGAAACAGCGACACAAAAGTAAGAGCCATTGGGGTTCGTACGATCTGGGGCGCAGAACTGTATGCCAAGTGCATCGTTGTGACAGCCGGAACATTCCTCAATGGACTCATGCATATCGGACGAAAGATGGTACCAGGCGGACGAATAGCCGAACCTGCAGTAACTCACTTCACGGAAAGTATTACACGTCATGGAGTCAACTCCGCCAGAATGAAAACGGGTACACCTGTCAGAATTGACAAACGCTCCGTGCATTTCGAGGACATGGAATTACAACCTGGGGAGAACCGAATGTATCAGTTCAGTTACATGAACAAGGCTGGTGCATTGAAACAACTACCCTGTTGGACCGTCAACACAAATGCCGAAGTACATGAAGTATTAAGAAGCGGACTGGCAGACTCTCCACTATACAACGGACAGATTCAATCGATCGGTCCGCGTTATTGCCCATCCATAGAAACGAAATTAGTGACGTTCCCTGATCGGGAGAAACACCCACTATTTCTGGAACCAGAAGGCGAAGATACCAACGAGATGTACCTGAACGGCTTCTCATCTTCACTACCGATGGATGTGCAGATAGCAGCACTAAAGAAAATACCGGCCTTCAGAGACTTAAAAGTATATAGACCCGGCTATGCGATAGAGTACGATTTCTTCGACCCCACTCAATTGTCTCATTCGTTGGAATCGAAGATTATCTCAAATCTGTTCATGGCTGGTCAGGTGAATGGTACAACAGGTTATGAAGAAGCAGGAGGTCAAGGAACGCTGGCAGGCATCAATGCGGCATTAAAAGCCGGCTTGGATAGTGAACCATTCAAACCATTTATCCTCCATCGCGATGAAGCATATATCGGCGTTCTTATCGATGACTTGGTCACAAAAGGCGTAGATGAGCCATACCGAATGTTCACTTCGCGGGCAGAGTATCGCATCCTACTTCGTCAAGATGATGCGGATGCCAGACTGACAGAAAAATCCTACGAACTCGGACTGGCCAAACGCGACCGCTATGAATGGTGGATGAAGAAGAAAGAGCATATCGAAGAAATCGAGACCTTTTGCCAGAACTTTGCGATCAAGCCCAAACTCATCAACTCTGCGTTGGAGGCCGTTGGCACTACCCCACTCCAATATGGTTGCAAACTGATAGACTTGGTAAACCGTCCACAACTGAACCTTGCCAATCTTTCAGAGATGATACCAGCGTTAAAAGAAGTATTAGATCGTCCATCGAACCGTCGAGAAGAAATTGCCGAAGCAGCCGAGATACGGATGAAATACAAAGGCTATATCGAACGCGAAAGAATGGTTGCGGAAAAAATGCACCGTCTGGAGAACATCAAGATCAAAGGTCACTTCAACTATGAGGAACTCCAAGGACTTTCGACAGAGTGCCGCCAGAAGTTGATGAAGATACAACCAGAGACGCTGGCCCAAGCCAGTAGAATCCCAGGTGTATCCCCAAGCGACATCAATGTGCTGTTAGTGCTCATGGGGCGCTGATGTTTCACGTGAAACAAACAACATTAAATACAATTTATAACTTACTGATTATGAATAATAAAGTACTGATTGACAATCTGCGTTCCATTCCAGATTTTCCCAAAAAGGGTATCAACTTCCGTGACGTAACGACCCTCTACAAAAATGGAGAGTGCGTAAAAATCATGCTCGATGAACTCGAGGCTCTCTACAAAGACAAAGGTATCACAAAGATCGTTGGAATTGAGAGCAGAGGATTCGTGATGGCTTCTGCTCTTGCTGGCAGACTGGGGTGCGGCATCGTCTTAGCACGTAAGCCTGGTAAGCTTCCTTCAACAGTCATCAAAGAAAGCTTCTCAAAAGAATATGGTGTTGACACGATTGAAATGCATATCGACTCAATCGATGAAAACGATGTCGTTCTCATCCACGACGACCTCTTGGCCACAGGAGGTACTGCAAAAGCAGTCTATGATCTTGTCAAGCACTTCAACCCCAAGAAAGTCTATATGAATTTTATCATAGAACTCAAAGACGAAGGACTTCACGGTAGAGACGTTTTAAAGGACATTGACCTCACCACCCTCTTGGTTCTCTAATCAGGGAAAGCAACTCCTACAAGAGAATAACACTATCGACTACCAAAAAGGTTCCACGTGAAACATTGTCGCGCGGAACCCCTTTATAATAAGGACATCAGAAGAATTGCAAATGACGAAGGAAGAAAACGAGAAGCGATTGACTTATCTGAAAAGCATAGTCAGCCGACTGCCAGAAAAGCCTGGTAGCTACCAATACTATGACGAGAACAAAACCATCATATATGTTGGAAAGGCTAAGAACCTGAAATCAAGAGTTTCGTCATACTTCCATGCAGAAGTGGATCGTTTCAAGACGAAAGTGCTGGTGAGTAAAATCCACGATATCAGTTACACGGTGGTCAACTCCGAAGAAGACGCACTCCTGTTAGAAAATGCGCTGATTAAGAAATACAATCCTCGATATAATGTACTATTGAAAGATGGCAAGACCTATCCGTCAATCTGCATTACGAACGAGTTCTTCCCTCGTATCATCAGCACACGAAATATCGAGAAGAAATGGGGAACCTATTACGGCCCCTACTCTCATGTCGGAAGTATGAATGCAGTTCTTAAACTGATTAGGGAAATATACCATCCTCGTACCTGTAAGACACCCATGACAAAAGAAGGTGTTGAAAACGGGAAATATAAAGTCTGTCTCGATTATCATCTCAAAAAATGCCTCGGTCCTTGCATGGGAAAACAATCCTATGAAGACTATCAGAAGAACATTCTTCAAGCCAGAGAGATACTGAAAGGCAATACGCGTCAGGTGTTACGAGATCTGAAAGAAGAGATGCTCAAATTGGCCGACGCACTGCGTTTTGAGGAAGCCGAAGAGATCAGACAGAAATACGTCGCACTTGACGGGTTTGTTAGTTCGAGTGAGATTGTGAGCCACACCATCAATAATGTCGATGTATTCTCAATTACCTCCGACGAGAAGATGGCATATATCAATTATATTCACGTCTCAAATGGTGTCATCAACCAGAGCTTTACAATCGAATATAAAAAGAAACTGGAGGAGACAGATGAAGAACTGCTTCAGTTAGGCATCATCGAATTGAGGCAGCGTTTCAAAAGCGATGCCAAAGAAATCATCGTACCAGAAATGGTAGATATCGAACTAGAAAATGTAACGTTTACAATACCCCAACGAGGTGATAAAAAAAAGCTGTTAGACCTTTCTATCTTGAACGGCAAACAGTATAAATTCGACCGTCTGAAACAAGCCGAAAAACTGAATCCAGAACAGAAACAAACACGGCTGATGAAAGAACTGCAGGACAAACTTCACCTGCCCAAATTACCCTATCATATCGAGTGCTTCGACAACTCGAATATTTCTGGAACAGACGCAGTAGCTTCGTGCGTGGTATTCAAGGGTATGAAACCCAGCAAAAAGGACTATAAACATTTCAATATCAAAACCGTCGAAGGACCAGATGACTATGCTTCCATGAAGGAAGTCGTACATCGTCGTTACACACGACTGAAAGACGAAGAACAACCCCTACCCGACCTCATTATCGCTGATGGCGGAAAGGGACAAATGGAGGTGATCCGAGAGGTGATACAAGACGAACTGGACCTTGATATCCCCATAGCAGGACTCGCAAAAGATGATCGCCATCGCACGAACGAACTGCTTTATGGCTTTCCACCAATTCACGTCGCACTGAAGACAGACTCAGAACTGTTTCACGTCCTAACTCATATACAAGACGAGGTACACCGCTTTGCCATCGAATTCCATCGAAACAAGCGTTCTAAGCGCGCTTTGCACTCTGAGCTTGACAACATCAAGGGCATTGGCCCCAAAACGCGTGACGAGCTTCTAAATGCCCTCAAAACGGTTAAAAAGATACGTGAAGCAGAACTGACGACCCTTTCCGACATCATTGGGCCCGCAAAAGCCAAAATCGTGTTCGAGTACTTTCAACCTCAGGACGAGAAATGAGCCAGTATTAATCCAAAAAATTGCTAGCATTAATGGTAGCAATTATTCCCATTAGTGGGAATTTTTGTTGCCTAGTTAGGGAGCAAATTCTGGGAGGTTAACAAAAACGAAAATGACAATTATGACAGATGACAGTTTATGAAAATGAAAAAGCGAATCTGAGAAAATCTACGAATAGAATTCATTATATATATATAATATATATTATATATAATATAATGGCTACTAATGAGTAATTTGGCGATTCAAAATCAATAACTGTCATTTGTCATAACTGTCATCGATATCATCAAAAACTATACAACTAATATTTGGTTGTTCAAACAATTTGTTGTAACTTTGCCGAAAAATCATAGAAGATGAGAGCGGTTATACAAAGAGTCACCCACGCCAGCGTTACCATTAACGGCCAGATAAAGAGTCAGATAGGCGCAGGATACCTAATCCTTCTTGGTGTCTGCAATGAGGACACGAGCGAGGATGTAGAATGGTTAGTCAAAAAGATAGCCAACCTTAGGGTGTTTGACGATGAGGACGGTGTGATGAACCGCAGCATTCACGACTGTCAAGGAGAAGCGCTCGTCATCAGTCAGTTCACACTGTATGCCAGCTACAAAAAGGGAAACCGCCCAAGTTGGTTCAAGGCAGGCAGCCACGAGCACTCTATCCCACTCTACGAAGCCTTCTGCAAACAGCTTTCTGAAGCAATCGGGAAGACGGTAGGAACGGGCGAATTTGGTGCAGACATGAAGGTCGAACTGCTCAACGACGGACCTGTAACCATCTGTATGGACACCAAGAACAAGGAATAAACCAAAACCAATAAAACTATGGACAAGAGACAAATTACCAATTACGTTAACTTTACAGCCCTGATTCTGTACATCATCGGGCGAGTAATCAACATGGGTATCCTGTGCTGGATTGGCCTGGGAATTATGACGCTTTCGAGCATCTGGACCATCATCCATTGGAAGGAGAACGACAAGATGTCGAATTATATCTCTGTGGCTTTCCTGGTACTCGTCGGACTCTCACTCTTCGGACTCTAATTCAGCACTTATGAGCATCAAGGGATTCTTCCAAAATACATATTA
>CACZXN010000084.1 GCA_902785075.1 uncultured Bacteroidales bacterium
CACTCCCCGTTACTAACC
Source organism: uncultured Bacteroidales bacterium (assembly GCA_902785075.1). Lineage (GTDB taxonomy): Bacteria > Bacteroidota > Bacteroidia > Bacteroidales > Bacteroidaceae > Colivivens. The sequence goes on from CACZXN010000084.1 coordinate 19, forward strand.
TGCCCTTATTCGTCAATAATCCATGGTTATTTGGCAATAATGGCAGGGTATGATGCTATATAAATATTTTCTCAAATAATGCAAAATAATTGCTAAAATATTCAACAGAATTTTTTGTAACTTTGCAGCCCCTAGGGGTAACAAAAATTCCCCTAAAGGGGAACCCCAAAAAAGGGCAGACCCACCCCCTAACAGACCCCCTCTAACTCCCCCTCTAGGGGGAGAAAAGACCAACCCCTTACCCATCCCTTCTCTCTCCCCTTGGGGGGAGTGCGAAGGGGGAGAAATCCGTTCTTGTCCCCCCTCAGTCCCCCAACGGGGGAAGACGGGGGGAGTAGTCACCTGTTGTCCGGAAGGCAGTAAGAGAGGGTCAACCAACCAACTAACCAACCGTAAGCGGTAAACTAAATCAACCAAATCATTAACCAAAAATCTAAACAACTATGGCAATTAAAATCAATGCTCGTGAAACTGAGCTGAAAATCGGAAAGAATCCAGGTTATTACTACGTGATGACTCCTGAGCTGTACCTGGCGCTCAATCAGAAGAAGCCTGGCGCTCAATCAGAAGAAGGTAATTCGCGAAGCGATCTCTTTCGTGTCTCATAGGGTGCAAAAAGAGTAACGGTTGCGAGTTTCGCAACTAGCAACCGCTTGAGATAATTCTTACATTATTCTCACTTACCAAAAAGAAATTAAAATGTGCTTAAACTAAGCTGATTGAAAGTTTTTTGATGCTTCCTACTTGTCTTAGACAGCGGAAGTATGTTATTTTGCATAAAGCAACCATGCGTCGGGATAGGTAGAGCGTAGTTTGTCGCGGCTTGCTACTGCGTCCGACTTGCTGCTTGATGATGTTGCAATGACACGATACATACCTGTAGCTGGATTCTGGGCAATGATGGCGCTGTAACCCTTGTTCTTCAAAGTGCTGCAAAGGTTGTTGGCGTTGTCCAGGCTCTTGAACGAACCGCAAACTACGTTGTATGCGTTGAGAGTTCCGCTAACAGCGGTAAGACTTTCGGTACGAAGGTCTGAGTTGTCTTCCGGCTGCTGTTGAGCAACGACAGGGGTAACTGTCTGAACAGGCGTAACGACAGGAGTTACCTGAACAGGTGCTGTTGCCTGCTGAGCTTGTTCCTGCTGTCTGGCTTTGTCGTATGCTTTCTTGTAACTGCTTTCGGTCGACTTACATGATACAAAGGCAAGTGCAGCGAGAATTGCCATGCCGAGAATTAGATTTCTTTTCATTTCGATTTTTCTTTTGTGAATTGTTAATACTGCTTTGATTGAATGATTTCTATTTATATTGTTCGCGAATGAACTTTGATTTTGTCATCGCTTTCTTTAGACTTACCGCTGAGCGGAAGTTGATGTTCTTGACTTTCACTGACTGTGCCCTGATGTCTGTCTTTTTCTCTACCACTTTCGACTCTGCTGACAGCGAGAAGGTTCCGATTCCTTCTATATTGACATTGTAGCCGTCGAGTAGGCACTCTGTCAGTTGCTGCGACAATGCAATGATGGCTGCAGTCATGTCTGCTGTTGAGAGTGCGCAACATGATGCGATCTGCTTGCACAATGTTTGGGTGTCAATCGTACCCTTTGTGACAACTTGAGCGTAATAGCCTTTCTTGGGCTTTCTGCTGATATTGTCCTTGACTTCGGTCAGTCGGTATCTGATACTCATCTTTCTTCAACTCATTCTCTTCACCTGTCCAGAATTGGTTGTTTAAGGTGATTAGGTCTACATATATTCTTTCTTCTCTCTACACCTTCTTTTTCATTATCTCTAGACTTAATTTTTGTTTTTTCTACATCTAATTTTCAAAAGGTGTACGGCAAAGTTAATACATTTTTTATGACCAACCAAATGATTTTCGCAAAAAATGTGTTCCATAGCCAAAAAAAATGCATAATTGGGCGAAAAATATAATTTGGAGACGTGTTTTTCAAGAAAAATGCGTAACTTTGCACCATCAAACTCACTTTCAAAAAGACGGAATGGAACAACGGTATTCTTCGGAGTTGTTTGAGAGGGCTGTCGATGAGTTCTCAAAACTACCAGGAGTTGGTCGCAAGTCAGCTTTGCGACTGGTCCTTCACATGCTTCGGATGGATGTGGGTGCGGTTGATGGGTTTGCTGATGCGATGTATCAGTTGCGTCACAATGTGAATTATTGCAAGGTGTGCCACAATATCTCTGATACAGAGGTGTGCCAGATTTGCTCTTCTCCCTCGCGTGATGCTACTACGATTTGTGTGGTGGAGAATATTCGTGACGTGATGGCCATTGAGGCTACCAGCCAGTATCATGGGTTGTATCATGTGTTGGGTGGTGTCATCAGCCCGCTTGACGGTATTGGACCATCGGATTTGCAGATACAGAGCTTGGTGGACAGAGTGGGGCAGGGCGAGGTCAAGGAGGTGATTCTTGCGTTAAGCTCTACGATGGAAGGTGATACGACGAACTTTTACATCTCTCGTAAACTTTCGGATTACCCCAATGTTCGTCTGACGGTATTGGCTCGAGGTCTGTCGGTGAATGATGAGTTGCAATATACGGACGAGGTGACGTTAGGACGGTCGATTGTTAATCGAGTTGATTTCGATGCTCGTTCTGCAACTTGATGCCGTTCTTTCATTGGTAAATGTAATTGAATATGGATAGAATTATTAATACGCTGATGCGTAACCTGTATATCGAATTGGGTGCTACATGGGCAATTGTGGTCCTGACTTGTATTTTGGGTGAATTGGAAGTCATCCCAAATGGTGTGTGGGTGCCTAAAGGTCATCAGTTTGAATTTTATGTGGAAGTGGTGAATGTGCTCGCTGTGATCGTGTGCGTCCCTCTTTCTTTGAAGTTGTTTTCCCTCAATACGCAGCGCTGTCTGCGACGGATGGATAAGGACGAGGCTTTGGCTTCGTATCACCTGTGGAGTATCGTCCGTCTGGCTTTGCTGCTGGTTTGTATGGAGATAGGTGTGCTGACTTATTATCTGTTGCTTGACGACAAAGGTTTGCTTTGTGCAGGAATCGCGCTGATAGCCACTTTCTTTTGCGTTCCCTCGACATCGAAGGTAAAGGCGTTTCTTGCCTCAAAGGAAGACGAGCAGTTGGAAGATATGTCTGCAGATGGGAAAGAATCGTAAATTCCTCCTATAATATAATAAGGTGTAGATGAAAGTTTCGGTCATCATAGTCAATTATAAGGTTAAGTATTTCTTGGCACAGTGCCTGCATTCGGTTTTGAAGGCGATGGAAGGCATTGATGGTGAGGTAATTGTTGTTGATAACGACAGTCAGGATGATTCCATTGACTATGTCCGTGAGCTGTATGCGCAATATCCGCAGATAAGGTTTATAGAGAATAAGGAAAATCTGGGCTTTGCACGCGCCAACAATATTGCGATCAGGCAGTCGAAGGGAGAGTATGTGTTGTTGTTGAATCCTGATACTGTGGTGAACGAGCATCTCTTGGCAGATTGTGTTGCGTTGCTCGATTCGAATCCAGGCATTGGGGCGACCGGTGTGCGCATGCTGAATGAGAACGGAACGTTTGCACCAGAGTCGCGTCGGGGTATTCCCACTCCGTTCACGGCTTTTTGCAAGATGGTGGGTTTGGCGAAGCTGTTCCCTAAGAACCGTCTGTTTGGACGTTATTACATGAAATATCTTGATGAATATGCTGCTACGCCCATAGAAATCATTTCTGGGGCATGTATGTTCATCCGTAAATCAGTTCTTGATGAGTGCGGATTGCTCGATGAGGATTTCTTTATGTATGGCGAGGATATTGACCTATCGTATAGGATGCTCAAGACGGGGAAACAAAACTATTATGTGCCTACCAGAATCGTTCATTATAAGGGCGAGAGTACTCAAAAGAACACCTTTAGGTATGTATATGTGTTTTACGAGGCAATGTATATATTCTTCAGAAAACACTATGCCAGCTACAATTGGATTCTCTCTATTCCGATTCGTTCGGCTATCTATGCGAAGGGTGCAATGGAATTTGTGTCGCGTAGGTTGCGTGGTTGGTGTAAAAAGCCTCAAACGCAGCAGGAGTTCCTCCATTCTGCCCATTTCTTGCTGAAAGGCTCTAATCGTACGACGGAGGCAATGGCTGAGATCTGCGACCGTAACAAACTAAACTACGATGTGGTTGAGAACGCAACCATCAAGTATGACTACGTAGTGTTTGACGTTGAAGAGTATTCTTATAGCCAAATTCTTGAAGAGTTGGAGCGTCGGTCGAAAAGCAAGAAATCTGTTGTCTGCCTTGCAACTTATTCTCCCCGCATGGAGTGTATTCTCCTTTCCTGTTGCTGCTTGAAAAAGTAGTGTTTTCCCTTCGTCGAACTGTGATTGGCTATCGGGCGAATTATGTGTGTTTTTGGTATGTGTTCGATTACACACATTGATTAAAATCAATAATTCGCATTATTTCTTACATTTTTATGTCATTTCTCTTGGTGGTTCTCTTAAGTTGCCGTACCTTTGCAGCGTCAAAACAGAACCGGTACTGACTGACGAGCATCAGAGGATGCCAAAAGAGAGAGAGAGTTAATGAAGGGTAGAACATAAAAAGAAAAAAATGATATAAGCATAAAAGGTAAAAAGATTGTTTAAATTGAGTTTTTAATCAGTGTTATTAGTTAGTCTAAGGAGAGGCGTCTCCATTATTTTTATGAATTAGGATAATTATTTAGAAAGATGGACACAATTGTATTATTTCTTTTGGGCGTAATGTTTTTCGCCTTTATCCTCAGTAATATTTCAGCATGGAAATAAGCTGAGCTTATTTTAGAGATTATTTTTATAGGTTTAGATAATTTTGAGAGCGTTTCATTTTGGAGGAACGCTTTTTTTTTGCTAAATTTGCACCCAAATTATTTACTAACCAATTTGCAAAAACAGAAAGGAATCATGAAACGACTATCAATCTCTCTTGTAGCTATGATGCTGACTGTCGGCGTTGTCGCTCAGTCATATAGGCAGGAAACAGTGTTGAAGACCGGATGGAAATTCATTCGCGCGGATAAAGACGTGTTTGTTAATGAGGATTATGATGACTCCCACTGGGAGGATGTATGTGTGCCTCACGACTGGGCAATTACGGGACCGTTCGATAATAATAACGACCGTCAGGTAGTGGCGATTGAACAGAATGGTGAGACAGAGGCTACGGAGAAGACCGGACGTACAGGTAGTCTTCCTTGGACAGGAACAGCATGGTATCGCTATCATTTCAAGGTTGCAAAGCATAGTGAGCGTATCATCCTTAATTTCGATGGTGCAATGTCGGAACCCGATGTATATGTAAACGGTAAGAAGGCAGGAGAGTGGAAGTACGGCTATAATGCGTTCAATGTGGATATTACGGATTTTGTCGATGATGATGGTGAGGATAATGTGCTTGCTGTTCGTTTGCGTAACTTGCCGGAAAGCAGCCGTTGGTATCCTGGAGCGGGACTTTTCCGTCCTGTAACACTGATTCAAACGGGTGAGACAGCAGTTGCCATGTGGGGTGTGAACTGTGTGACAACAAGCATCAAGGATGGTAAGGCATCATTGAAGGCCGATGCGCGTATAGAGGGTGCTGAGGGTAAGGTCCTGATGGCTGACTTCATCCTGATGAAAGGTAAGACAACCGTTGCTAAGACTTCTGATATGGTAAGGTCTGACGGAATGGCTTATGGTACATTGGAAGTAGTGAATCCGAAGCTGTGGTCGCCCGAGTCGCCTAATCTGTACAATCTCGTCGTTCGTGTTTCAAAACTCAATGGGAAGAAGCGTATCATCGTGGACGAAGTGAGTCGTCGTGTAGGTATCCGCACCATCAGCTATACAGCCGAACATGGATTCCAGTTGAACGGCATTACTCGTAAGTTCCGTGGAGTTTGTCTGCATCACGACCTTGGAATGATTGGTACGGCAGTCAACAAAGCCGCTTTGGTGCGACAAGTGCAATTGCTCAAGACGATGGGTTGTGATGCTATCCGTACAGCTCACAACATGCCTTCGCAGCTCCAGATGGATGTGTGCGATTCGTTAGGCATGATGGTGATGGCTGAGTCGTTCGATATGTGGGTTTATCCGAAGTGTAAGAATGGTTATGGCCGATTCTATAATGATTGGTGGCGTCGCGATCTCGAGAATCTCGTGATGGCCAATCGTCTCCACCCCAGCATTGTGATGTGGTCAGTGGGTAATGAGATTCCGGAGCAGGGCGACCGTAAGGGTACAGCGATGCTTCGAGAGATGCAAGATTTCATGCATAATCTTGATCCTACTCGTTGT
>CACZXN010000085.1 GCA_902785075.1 uncultured Bacteroidales bacterium
ATACTCCAAACTCTCAAATTGGCAAAAAGCCGAATCTGTCTGCTGGGCTCTCAAGCCCTTCCACTGATCCTTCGCCGTACGACGGATATTCAGCGGATTATTGTTTCTAATTCCTCTTGGTAACATCATTTTACTATTTTACTTTTAACGGTCCCTGAACTTGTCGAAGGGCTTTTTTAAAACTGATATCTGATATCTGACACACATACCCTCTACTTTTCCATGTTCGAATCATAGTCGTTGTATGTTCAGTATCCATCCCGTGCTGCTGCCTGATGCGCTTTGCTTCCTCAACAGTAAATGTTTCAGGCAGGAAGTCCAACAAGTTCTGAGGCCCTCGCTTGGAGGTTGGAATGTCATCGTCGGCATGACGGATCTGGTCGCCAAAGAACATCATCTTCAGATAGAGGTCGTAGAAGAGACTCCAACGGCAGAAATTCTCAATGGCCTTTTCCCATTTATTCCCGTTCGCCACATACAACAGACAAGCCTTTCTGAACGCATGCACAAGGGCACGGTGAGTCAGGTTGTCAAACACGCGGTCTTGCGAGAGTCGGGCAAAGTCGGCACACTCATCTTTCAGTTGCTGAGCCAGTTTGCAGGCAGGGGCACAGTCAATTACGCCCGTTGCTGCTTTCAGGTTCTCAATGAAAGGCTTCAGCGCCTCGTCATATTGCTCATCATAGTTGCCAAAGACCGCGATCTCAGCACCGATCTCCTCGTCAGGAATCGTAGCCAGACACAGACGTGAGATAGGACCGTCAGTCATCACGTACTTGAAATACCGCATGGCTTTGGAGATGGTGGTGTTCGCATTCCAGTTCAGATGCAGACAACCCGAAGCCATTACACTCTGCGTACTGGCGCGATCAGAGCCGAAGTCATTGCCCTCGTCATCACACAGTTTCATGGTGGTAAACTGGTTGTTACGACCCGTACAACCCTCAATCTTATCCCACTGCTCCAGTTCGTTCAGTCTGATGTAAAGTGGCGCACCCTGGGCATCCTCCATTCGCTGCACGAGGGCAGCCTTGGTGATGTCATATTTCAGCGTCTGGATAATCAGATCGTCAGGACGTTGCGGTTTCTGCTTGTTGTTCGCCTTGTTGTTATACTCATCATTGAATTTCTTCAGTCTGACACGGTTCTCCTTATCCCGTTCCACCATATCAGCCAAGATGTGCTGCAGGGGTTGCTTCGTACAGGAATCCTTACCCGTGCCCGTACCGGCTATGATCAGACAACAACTTCGCAGATCGCGCTCCTGATTGTCGATATACATGAAACTGAGTTTTCTGGAGTAGGTCGATAAGGGCGGGAACATCGCCTGAGCCACCGTCGCCTTATAGCGCTGAGGAGTATGTTGTGTCACCACCTTTACCAACTTAGGTAACACCTTGGGGATCTCGGGCGGCATCTTACTGGCAAACAACCTCGAAAGTTCACTCTGGGGACAGGAACCGATGTTAAGATCTTCGCTCTGAGGGCTGACATCACCGCCCAGTCTCCTACTCTCTCGGAACACCCGTTTCTGAAACAGCGTCAAACGCTGACTGGGATTATAATAATCCGTATAGAAGTCATTCACGAGGTTTTGGATATTCTCGTCCTGCCAGTTGTTCGGCATCAGTTCTTTCAGCATGCCCAGCGTCTCTTCTTTGGTCAGCAATTGGTTGCAACTACTCAGAATCATCTTCACCGAGTTATGCCTACCGCCCTGATCCACGAGGTCTGTATCCGTCACGCCCTCTTCTTTCATACATTCCCTAAAGATAAACCTTGTCCGCTCATCTGCCTCACCTGGTACGCTCCCTGAGCCTGTCGATGATACGGTCCCTGAGGTTGTCGAATGGGTCTCCCAAGGCTTAAAGTGCTTATTAGCCTTCTTGGCTCCTGCTGGCAATTGCTCTTGCCTTTTCCTTTCCCTTTCTTTCAAGCGTAGAAACTCAGCCTCACATTCCTCAGCCGTCATCGGTTCCTCAAAGAGCGCATCATCCAGATAAGGCAGATCTTCGAGCGATCCACTGGTCGAATATACCACCCTTTGCAAATCCTTGGTATTAGTGTCCATCTCAATTTGAAGTTCTGTTGCCACTCTTACCTGACTCTCTAAGATCGTAGTGCCAGGAAGACGCTTGCATACCAGATGCCAACCGCCGCTGGCGGAACGTTCCAGCATCATCAAGCCTATGGCATCTTTCTTATTCAGAATTAACTCCTTGAAGGCATCCGACTGTTCAGCATCATAGCAATCCACATCGTGAAAGAAGAAACTGCCCTGACTTTTGCAGCCAGCAATCAGACCATCCACATGACCGAGATTATAAGCCAGTTGCAGCAGATCGGCTTTGGCCTTCTCATCACCTTGGCGCGCTTTGGCAAGATTCTCCAGATTCGCTTTCGAATCCCTCAGTGCCATTAGTTCCTCGCGGTTCTTGATGGGATGCGCCAACTTGCGTTTCTTGTTGTCGTAAGTTATTCGATAGATCATAAGCTATAACCCTCCTTCTTCAGATAGTTGATAATCTCCTTGATGCCTTTTCTCAGCACTTTAGGCAGTTGTGCGCGTATCTCAGCAGGCACAGTGAAAATCACGCGGTCGTTACCGTCGGTACTGAACGACAGACTGCCATAGTCAACCTTCAGTTCGGGTTTGCCACGCAAGCGCTTTTCTTGGATGAATTCAAACGCCCCATTGTTAAACATCTGGCACTTTCCCCGACCATGAAACGGCTCTACCAGTCCTGCACGCGGATTATCAGGCAGTCCCTGTATTAAGTTTGATCCACACTCTGTCTTGGTTATTGCCACCTGGGCACTCAATGTTGTTGTCTTAATGTTGTTGTTATTGTTCTTTTTCATTGTTTTTGAGTTTTTGCGAGAAGAAGTTTCAGAAATCCGATGGCCATCTTTAATCACGTGAAGACCTCTTCCCCTTCAACTCAAATTAATAATTTATTTCTAACGGTCCCTCGGTTCTTGAGCTCGTCGAAGGAGTCGATGGACTACTTTTTAATCAACTCTAAAGCAACCACATCCATAAACATCTGTCCGTTGTACTCTCGGGCTTGAAACTTCAGCGTAGTGATCACAATGTCACCCTCATTGTACTGTAACGTAGCCAGATTACCCAAGGCTGTTACCACATAGGAAGGTTCATACTTACCACCTAACTCCTGAAGTACCAGAGTCCGCTTATTCAGCACACCGTTCTCAGATTTCTCACTCTTCACTGTAAAGCACTCACCGCACTTCACCACTCTTAAAATTCTTGCTTCCATAATTCTGAAATTTAATGTTAAATAATTAATGTTTAATCTATCTCATAGATTTCTCCATGATTCTCCCTAAATGCTTCCCTGAGTTGAGCGATGGTCCTGATCTCAATATCCTCGCCTCGCTCAATGGCCAGTGCTTCATCCTCTCGAACTGCCAGAACGTACATCAGATACTCTCTGCACTTCACCTTGCCTCGGGCGAATCCTGCCATCCTCTGGTTATGACACATCCGCCATCTCTGACAATAGAAATCCTTTTTCACATCCATCTCCTGTTTGAGGCAGAACCGCTTACCTGAGCATCGGGTCAGGTCCTTATAGACACATGACATACAACACTTCTTCACCAGGATACGAAACTTGTTCCGTTTCACTTTCATTTTTACTTTTCTTTTTGCCATAATTTTGTTTTTAAATTAAATGAATAAATGTTTGTTCATCGGGCCTCATTTCTGATTTCCGAGTGCAAAATTAAGCACAAAAAAACGCCCCAGAACTTCTGGAGCGATTTGGTAATGATTTGGTAACGATTTGGTAAAATCAACCTATTTTGAGGCCAGTTTTACCGAGTTCTTCGGCTAATTTTAGTGCAACTTCCCTACACCAGTAATACACACCTTTATCCATATTGCTGACTTTCACTTCCGACTTCCCAAACGGGTCACAATCCATAAAAGAGAGTTTGCAGAATCTCCTTATATTATTATAGGAACAATCATAATTTTCAGGCAACCCAAGATTAAGTCTGTCAATCTTATCGCAAAAGTCTTTGGGATCCACAGGGTAATTGCATTTCCATCTAAGGCACCAATATGCCCCAGCCCATTTCTGCTTGGTGTCAATCACCTGATCCTTACCGACACAAGCCTGCAGAGCCTTAATTACCTGCTCGTCGGAAAAGCCATTCTGACCACCTTCGCTTTTCCCCTGATACACGGTACCATAATAGTTATTGGTTTGGGTCTGGATAATCTGATTGCCTGGGCTGTAAATATGAACCACGAAGCCGTTTAGATTCTCATTCTCCATGATTCAGCCCTCCATAATTATGTTGTTCCTGCACAAGTTGGTTACCCGGGCTTCTGAAATTGACTTCTGAAACATCCCCAATACGGACTTCTGAAATCTTTTCCTCTTCTATTGTCAGATAGAAGTTCACATTCAGAGTTTTAACCTGAAGGTTTCTTCTGCAAAGGAATTTCCGATAATAGTTAATGAATCTCTTGATGATCTTTGGGTCGCAAAGATGATTTGCGCCCCTGCGTTGACTGCCGAGCAGTTCATCTGTTATTGTTTCGGTGTTCATACGTTTATTAAAATTGATTGAAAATGCCCTGCAAATATACAACCTGGCCTGTCTCAAAAGTCGTTACACACCAAAAAAATCTTTCATTTCTTCACATGATTTAACAGAATAGCCGTCTTTGGGTCTGAATTTGATGTTTGTTCTTCTCAAATTTAGGATTTTATCAAGGCAAAACGGTACGAACAGCCCAACACTTATTCTACCGACCAAAAACCAATGCTCCTGACATTGCCTGAAATAATATGGTTCCACCTTCTGATAATGTTTAATAGACTCTTTGGTTTGCTGATAGTCGAAGTCCACCATCACATTTCGGAGCATGCACTCTAAGATCTGCATAAAATAGTTGTTCTCTATAAAGTTAGGCTCCAAAATAATCTTTTTATGAATCTCCGCTCCCTTTGTGAACATCTGGTTGATGGCTGCATCCAACAGGACTTCCCAATTATTTCTCTCCGAACGTTGATCACTCACTATAGAATAACGATGTTTCTTGTCACAGTCAATTCTCACGCCAAGAATATCTTCAAGATCGTTACGATGCCTTGCAAACGTCTGTCTTACCATTGGCTCGCCATCACTGAGTCTTTTATCTGCCATCCACATCTCATTAATCTGTCTGAAAGTCAACGGACCATAATTGAGGATGGTGTGATACAGCCAAGCGTAAGTTCTTAATATTAGTGCTGGTTTCATGCTATCTAATTTGTTTCGGCCTGCAAAGGTACACAATAATATTAATAATGTAGAAGCATTTCCACATTATTTTCGATATATCCTCATAATTAGGTATGCAAAATCACTCATGCCCCGAGAAATCGGGACATGAGCAATGGCAGTTCACATCATGTGATACGGTTTTGGCGTGCTTGCTTTCCTTGCTGCAAATATACGAAGAATTTCAATAACTTCCAAGTTTTTCTTATAAAAACTTTAGAGGACTCCCTTAAATATTCCTATTGTGCGTAATTTCTCCCCAGATCGATACACTATTGTCTCATATTCATCAGTATTCAGAGGAATCAACTCAATAGTGTCGTGAAT
>CACZXN010000086.1 GCA_902785075.1 uncultured Bacteroidales bacterium
AGGGCGGGGAGGGGGAACCTAGAAACCAAGACCCCCTCTGACTCCCCCTTTAGGGGGAGGAAGGAGGAAAAAGACCCACCCCCGTACCCCTCCCTTTAGGGCGGGGAGTGGGAACTAAGAGTTGAGAGTTAAGAGTTAAGAGTTAAAAGTTAAAAGTGAAAAGTTTAGAGTTGAGAGTGAAGAGTTAAAGGTGTCATACGCCCCCGCCCTAAAGGGCACCCCCTCTATCTTAGAGGGGGTGCTGTGGGTGGAATAGCGAAATAAGCTGCTCCCCTAAGATAGGGGAGCTGTCACAGAGTGACTGAGGAGTATGACAACAATGGTCAATGGTCAAATAGTAAATAAATAGGCCCTATTCTACGATATTCCGCCCCTTCAGGGCTATCAAAATGCGTCAATAGTCATTAGTCATTAAGTCAAAATGAAAAAAGAGAACAATCACCCCATCATGTAAAAAAAGAAGCATCAACGGATTGTTGACGCTTCTTTGTTGGGATATCGGGACTCGAACCCAAAATAACAGGACCAGAATCTGTTGTGTTGCCAATTACACCATATCCCAATCTGATGTCGCAAGCGAAAAATATGCCATATCTTTGTTTTGCGGCTGCAAAGTTACAAAAGTTTTTTGATATACAAGCAATGAAATGCTTTTTTTTTCAAAAAAACGATGAAATTTGCTATTTATTCTTCTTATAATAGTCGTATGCAGCCTTCATATTCGCTTTCACAGCGTTACTACTCATCGTAGCTCCAGTGAGTGCATCAACCTTTTCGGACTCTTCAAATTTCATGCCGACAAACTTAGGAAGTAGCTCTTCGCTGATGCGGCGGAAATATTTTGGAGTTTCCATGTTTGGTAGGGCCTCCACTGATTCAACCTTGTCTTTCTTCACGGTTACCTTCAACGGGGTCGGGCTTTTATAGCCTTTTGTGTCGCAGAGTGTGGTTGTATTGATAATATATACTCCACCTTTCTCCTTGGTCATTACTGGCTCTTCTTTCTTCTGTTCCTGTGCCATAGCTGCTACAGATACGGCTAATGCACACATTACGATTAGTTTTCTCATATCGATTTATTTGCTTAGTATGATGTTACTTTTCAGTTTGCGGGTGCAAAGTTAGGCATAAATGTGGGAATCGCAAGTAGGAAAATCCCTATTTCTCCTACACCTTATTATTATATTATGATGAATTGAAAGATTGAAGAATTGAAAAGAGTGTGAGAAGTAAATAGGAGAGTTGATGTTGATTGTGTCCTATTTTTCTTGTTGGCTTTTCGATTTTGTCCTAAAAAGAAGAAAAATGAAGAAAAATCATAAAAAAGTTGCAAAAATGTTTGGCGGATTCAGAAAAGTGTATTACCTTTGCAGTGTCTTAGTTAAGTAGTACACTAAATCGCTAATAAAAGAACCGGAAAAAATAAACAAAACAACTAACTTAAAAATTGGAAAATTATGATTATCGTAGTAACAATCATCGCATCGATAGCAACTTTTTGCTCATTGGTAATGCTTTAAAGTCGGCACCAGAAAAAATAGTCGTAAATCACTAAATAGGAATAAGATTATGTTAAAGATTCAAGATGTAACATTTGCCTACAAGAAGAATAGTCCGGTATTGGATCGTTTTTCTTTGGAAATCAACGAAGGAGGTATCTATGGCCTTCTTGGTAAGAATGGAACAGGTAAGAGCACATTGCTCTACCTCATTATGGGATTGCTTCATCCTCAGACAGGTCAGGTGACTTACAATGGCACAGAGACTCGTCTGCGTCTGCCTGAATTGTTGAGCGATATGTTTATTGTACCCGAGGAGTACAATCTGCCAGGTATTCCGATTCAGAAGTACATCAATGCTATCAAGCCTTTCTATCCTCGCTTTGATGAGAAGATGATGTATGACTGTCTGGAGAAATTCGAGATGCCTCGCGAAATCAACTTGGGTGCGTTGAGTATGGGACAGAAGAAGAAGGTGTATATGAGTATTGCCCTTGCTGCCCGCACTCGTCTCTTACTGATGGACGAGCCTACCAACGGTCTTGACATCCCTTCGAAGAGCCAGTTCCGCAAGGTTGTGGCAGCTTCGACCGACCCTGATCAGATTATCGTCATTTCTACCCATCAGGTGCGCGATGTTGAGTTGCTGCTCGACCACGTGATTATGATTGAGCCGAACAAGGTGCTGCTCAATACCAAGATGGACCAGCTCTTTGGCGACGATGAGGTCATCAATCTTGAGGAAGTGTTTAATAAATTGTTACAACAAGAAAAAGGACTTTAAGCTATGAGTACATTCAATACAACGCGTTTTTCTAATTACGCAAAATTCGACCTGACCATCAATAAGAACTTCTATCGCAACATGGCTCTGGTCTTGATAGCTACAATCGTGGGAGTTGCGATCATCTCGTTCTTCATGCGTTGGCTCACCTATCAGATATCTGCTCCAGCATCGATTTATCAAGACCTGACGCTGACATCAGTGGCTGTGCTTATCATTATAGAGTATAGTTTTTTCATTTCTGCAGGATGCACCCTTCATCCCTTGCGTAACAAGCAGGGACGTATCACTAACCTCACCATCCCAGCCACCAATTTGGAGAAATACCTGTGGCATATACTGATTTGTATTGGTGGATGTGCCGCTACTGCTGTAGTCGCTGTGGCTCTTGCCGACCTCGTCAACTACCTGATGTCGATCATCGTATTTAAAGATGGACAGACTGTAGAGTCGCTCTTTTTAGGTGTGTTCTCAAATACGTTCTCAACAGCTTTACAGAACTTCACCAATCAGATGCATGCATCGATGAATGGAGTTACCATCACAGATCCGACTTATGTTGCTCCTCAGGATACGTCCTTAATGCCCTTTATGAACGCTACCTACTTCACAACATGGTGTTCAATCTTCTTCACGACATCCATCTACGCATTCGGCAACTCACTGAAGTATAAGTTCAACCTGCCTCTCACATACATCATCCTTCAGGTAATCGGCTTCTGTGTTGCAATCGTGATTTTCATTGTCATGATTTATCTGACGTCTAATATCAATATGATGGATGGCTTAAGCGAGGACATGAAGTCGTTCTTCGAGAACTTCCACATCTACTTGTATATTTATGGATCATTGGCCCTGATTGCCGGAACAGGCCTCTGGGTGTGGGCATACAATCGCTATACGAAGGCTCAGCTCTGCAACAAGCTGAATAAGTAATCACTATAAAACTAAGTATTCTATGGATTTCAAAGGAAAGAAAGCAATATATCTGCAAATCGCCGACATGATATGCGACCAGATTCTTCTTGGCGAACTTGAGGAGGAGGGACGTGTGCCATCAGTACGCGAGACAGCAGCACAGGTCGAGGTGAACAGCAACACTGTGATGCGTTCATACGATTGGCTGCAGAGTCAGCAGATTATCTTTACGAAGCGCGGACTTGGCTACTTTGTCAATCCAGGCGCCAAACAGACGATTCACAACATACGCAAGGAGGAGTTTATCGAGGAAGCCATTCCTGAGATAGCCCGTTCCATGCAGACTCTTGGCATCACAGTGAATGAATTAACAGGTTATATCAACAAAGTAATAGCATAAATAGTATGAATACCAATCAGAGTTTAAGACGTCTTTATTTGATGTGGATTAGCAGATGTCTTATTATCGTTGCATCAGTTCTCTTCCTTGTTGCGGCTTGTATTCCTATGGACAGAAGGCCAGAACAGCACGACCTCGATTTCCGCGATTCGGAGACGTGGGGTAAGGTGGTTGAGAAAGACTTGCAGTTGGGCGAGTTCTGTAATATCACTTCCCAGACAAGTGCAGAAATCAAGTATTTCCAAAGCGACTCCTTCAAGGTGACGGTAGTAGGAAATGAAAAGGCGATTGATGCCTACACAATCGAATTGTTTGATTCGGAAGGACCTGACGGCGAGATGAACAAGGTACTCAATGTGAAAGCCAATCGTAATTACACCCTTTGGACACCAGCCATTTTGGTCAACGTGTACGCTCCTACGCTCTTTGGAGTGAGTGTTACAGGTGCAGGCGAATTCATCATTGAAGACTCAGTATATATTAACGACTTCCATCTGAACATCTCAGGAGCAGGCGATGCAGAACTGAATACTATCAATGCAGGAGACGTCACGATAAATTTGGATGGAGCAGGCGACCTCAGCCTTCGTAAGCTGAAAGCAGATCGTCTCACTGTTAACGTTACGGGTGCGGGCGATGCTACGTTCAAGAAGGCGAAAGTGAAAGGAGAGGCCTTCTTCTACACCTACGGCGCAGGTGATATTGATGGAGAAATCAAGGCTGATCATATCCTGGCTATTTCCACTGGAGCAGGAGGCATCGAACTTGAGGTCGAGTGCAAGGATATCACAGCTGTGTCGGGAGGTGCAGGCGATGTCGAGATAGAGGGAACGACCAATGTGCTTCGCAGAAGCCGTGCTGCACTTGGAGGCATCAAGACCCGCCATCTGAAGGCTGATGAGGTATTACCAGTCGAGCTTACAATAGAGGAAGATACGGTCAAGACGAATCGCTTGAAGAAACGGTAATAAAGTTTATAGTTTAAAGTTTATAGTTTATAGTTTATGGTTTATAGTGTAAAGTTTAAGGCATTTGTCCTCATAGGGTTCGTGCTTGTTTGCCTCACCGCTTGCGGACCGTTGGACGTTAAACACGAAGAGTGGCCCACTGACCGTATTGAACGCATTACGGGCGTAAGGATTCCTGAATACAAAGTCACGAAAGCTTTTATTGGTCCCACAAGTTTTAATGGGGATTTTGAAGACAGTCTGTACATTGAATTTGAAACGCTACCATCAGACGAGTTGTTCGAAAAGATAGATTCTTTGAATTGGTACAGAGAAGGTGATAAGTATTCTTTCTCCACTAGCTGGGGAAACGGCTCTCCAGCTCCAGAAGGAGAAAACGATGAGGAGGATCGCTTTTTTGAAATAAAATTGACCAAAGGAGAGAAGACAGGAATCATCGTCTATGGTATGTGGTAAATGATTATGAAAACAGGATTTTTAAGGTTAATACTACTCGCAGTGTCCGTCCTCGTGATGGGCGCTGCACCCCTCGCGGCTCAGCAGAAGGGGCAGAAGGTACCTGATGGGGTGTTCTTCAAGATTGAGAAGAAAGGACAGCAGCCCTCATACGCATTGGGAACCGTCCATTATGTTCATGGTGACTACATGCATGAGATACCGGGACTTGACTCCATACTCGGCACCATCACGTGTCTCGCTTCTGAGATGGGGATGGAGGAGATGATTCATCCCCATCAGCAGGCTTCGATAGCAACTCTGATTGCAAAACTGCAGGGATTCGATGCCTCTAAGCTCGAACGTGAGATGCCTGCGATTATAGCAGAATTCATGGATACCACCAAGACAGATGCCTACACTCGCTATCTGACCCCTCAGCAACTCGATTCGTTGGATCTTGTGGCAGCATATTATCAAGTGAACGACCATTTGGCGAGTATGTCGCCTGTCCAAGGCGAGAAAGCCTATCGTTATGCGCTTCCGTTCTTGCTCCCCTCGCTGTGGCAACCACTTACGATGTCGAAAATAGTCCAGTTCTATAAAG
>CACZXN010000087.1 GCA_902785075.1 uncultured Bacteroidales bacterium
ATCTCGCGAGACTCCGTTCACCTCAACTCAGAGTGAATAAATGTTGTTTGTTTTGACTATCCTTTAGATTCTGTGACCCATGAAGCGAAAGTCATTCTTCTTTGGGTTCGGCATCTGGCACCTGTTCATCAATGACATCTGACGACGTGCATTGTCTGCGATTGTGCCTCGTGCGATTGTGATAAGATTTCTTGTACGACTCATTATGAAAGTTTTGTTTAACGTCGCCCCCTTTAAGGCGACCTCTAAGATTACACTTTTGATTTTTCTCACTTTGCCCCTCCTGCCATCAGTGTGGGTGGTTGTATCAACATGTCAAAGACTCACGCTGTCCGAACCCTACGGATGGCTCGCCACATCGCTGTTGCCGCTGCAACTTTAATTTTCTGGTGCAAAGGAAAAACAAAGAATAAGTGATTCCAAATCTTATCCGAATTAATCCACAATTCGTAAATCATTGAAAATCAAACACATAATGAATCATACGATGAATCACAAAAATTAATCCATGTGATCCATCGAAAACAGGCAAAAAAAACGCCTACTTCATTGCTGAAATAGGCGTTACGCGCGTACCTTATTAATTATATATAGAGGCTACGTTTGGCTCAGATAGTTTTTCACGCTTCCCTCTTTGAGTCCCACAATAGGAGCAAGGAGTCCGGCAAGCAGGTTATTGGGCAACTTTCCGAAAAAGTCTTTCCGTTGAAGCTGGCTAATATATTTGCAGAAGCGTGCCTTCGATTGGCCGTTCACTGGATAGCATAGTGCCAGCAGTTCATCGAACTTGCTTTTCTTCTTTATTTCCATCAAACTGATGAGGTCATCTTTCAAAATAGTAATCTTCACCTCGGCCTGATTCACGCCTGGCGACACCATCTTACCATTGTATTTCTCGTAGGCACTTTCTACGAGGCTGATGATTTTGCCCACAAAATCCTCCACGGCCTTCTGCTCAGGCGTCAAATCCTCATCTTTCTTTCTAGTGGGCTTTATTTGGTCAAGCTCCTGATAGGCCAGACGTGTAAGGGTGGCGAAACGGAAGAAGGCCTCGGCAGCTTCCTCGGGTATTTGCTCACGAACCTCGTCGATATAGAATCCTGCCATGTGCTCATCCACTATCACACGACGCTCGCCCTGCTTTCGCAGATGGCGTGTCAATAGGGCAAATTTCCAATCTGCGCCATCCATCTGACAAAGCTCCTGAAAACCGTGCTCTTTAAGTTCCTGCAACGCCCGCTTACAATCTTCTTGGGGCATGCCGGTGTCGATATAGTCGTTTTTCAGAAAAGCTGAGTCCATCAATTCTTGCAAAACAATGAAAATCCTTCGTTTGCAGTCCGATTCACGCACACCCCCGCTGGCACCAAGCCTGCGCTTCCACTTTTCGTGAACCTGCTCGGCCTCCTTTGCCCTGAACGACCACTCTGACATGAGTCTACGGAAATAGTCGCCGTAGTCTTCATCGGCATTACGTGGTGGCAGTGGTCCTCTTTCTGATGACCATGCCAGAAAACTATATGCTGTCTTACTCTGCTCGCTCATTATGATATTGTGGTATCGTAACGGTAAACAACATAGAGCGTACGATAATCATTATCAGGCTCGTTGGTATTCACTTCGAAATGTGAGAACTCGAACATCGCGTCACCTTCTTCCTTGTAGCTCACCAGTTCCCATGTTTCAAACTGATTGCATTCCAAACTTTCAAGTACGCGCCCGTCTAACTCAGCGAGTATTGAGAAGGCACGTCTGTAATAGGTGTTACGGCTGGAGAACGTGTCGATAAACCGATCCATATCCTCGATTTTCAGAATCATACTGCCGCCCTTAAAACCTTCGAGTTCTTTAGGTAGGTGTGCCGATGTAGCATTACCTTCTTCATCATAATCATATTCGGCACTATAGCAGTCGAAAGTGTAAATGTCGGTATTCGTAGCCACATTATTCACCTCTCTGATAATATGGTCACAGGCTTCCTTGACCTTCATCGCATAGTGCTCTTTAGTCATCGACTCTGCAAAAAGGAATAGACTGTTGAACATACGCAACAGTCCATTGTCATCGAGTCGGGACATCTTGTTAACCGCAGCGCTTAGGCAGCCCGTGGGGTCAGTATCATCAAAGTCCTTGGCAGTCCTAATCAAATCTGTGATTTTCTGTCTCGGCATACGCTCACTCGATCGTATATCACGAATCTTAGCCAGCAGATTGTCAAAATACTGCTGCTCTCTATCCTCGGTTCCTGGTAGTTTTATTTCCATTTTGCAAAGTTTTATTGGGTGCAAAGATAGTGATTATTTCCGATATATTTGCTTCGATTTGGGAATTTGTGACTTTTGACTTTGTGACATTAAGGAGGTTCACAAAGTCAAGGGAGGTTATTAGAATTATATAATATTGTAATATTATATAATTTATAGTATAGTAAGTGACAATATTTGCTGATGATTATGGAAGGTGCTTAATGTCACAAAATCACATGTCACAGAGTCCAGTTCGAGTTTGCAAACAATACATTTGGCGAGGCCAAACAATACGTTTGCAATACGGAAATGTATCATTTCCAGATTTTAACAGATTTTCACACGTCAGCCGCATCGAAATTTGGATTCGCACGAAAATTGTTGTACCTTTGTATCGTCAATCATGAGAGACAAAAGGCGGGAGGCGGCCACCCGATGTAGCTGGTCGCAACGGAATCTAATACCATGAAAAACACAACAAAATTATGAGCGTATTTTATCGTAAGTATCAAAACAAGAATCAGTACAGCGCGGCCTATGGCAAGTGGTTCGCACGCGCCGTGACCATCGGCAAGACCATCAACATCGACGAGCTGGCTAAGCACATGTCGGAGCACAACACTCCGTATTCGAAGGGTGCCATCAAGGGCGTATTGACCGACATGATCGGTTGCGTTCGAGAGCTGATGCTGGAGGGTAAGGCTGTGAAGCTCGAAGGGCTGGCCATCTTCTCAGCAGGCATCAAGACGAAGAAGAACGGTGCACCGACTTCGGCTGAGTTCTCAACCACGAAGCACATCGACAGCGTCTATATGCGTGCCCGTGCCACTGGAGAGTTTACTCGTCAGGAGCTGACCAAGGCTGGCAACGTGACCGAACTACCCAAGAACTTCACCGACTATCACGAGGAGGACGACGAGCCTCAGAATCCCAGCGGTGGTAGTGGCTCGCAGAACAGTGGCAGTCAGTCACAGGGCGGCTCACAGAACGGAGGCAACTCCGATTCGGGCAGCACCAGTGGAGGTTCACAGAGTGGCAATAGCGGCTCGGGGTCAGGTAGCAACACTGGCGGCTCAACGGGCGGCAACACCAGCGGTGATGGTCAGCAGACCACTTACAACCTGACTATTGCCCGCTCAGGTTCAGGTACCTCAACCGTGACGGACGACAGCGAGAATGTCATTACCGGACAGCGTAGGTTTGCCCCTGGCACTAACCTCAACATCGAGATTGTGCCCGCTGAGGGTCAGATTCCTACAGCAAGACTCAACTACAACCCAATTGAGTTGACTGAGAACGACGGCACCTATACTGGTTCATTCCAGATGCCCGCACAGGGTTCGGTGCTTGAACTCAACTCGGGTTCGAACGGTAGCAACGGCGATGATGATTATTCCCCTATCAACGACGATTGAGAATAAAGAGTAGCGCCTTCGGGCGCACTCTTTTAGAAACGAGAATGTCTAACCCTTAAACGAAAAACACTATGAAGAAGGAAACTTGGAAGACCGTCATTCAGGTCATCGTATCAATCCTCACGGCAGCCCTGACTGCTCTCGGAACTACGAGTTGCATGGGCCATGGCCCACTCGCAATCTGAACAGAAACCATCTAATCTCTCAACGTCCGCAATCTCCCACAAGAGGTTGCGGATTTCTATTTCTCAACAAATCAGGACTTTGTGACATTTGACTTTGTGACATTAAGGAGGTTCTTGCTTTTATCTGCAAATTATTCATAATTTCCAAAACAACTTGCATAATTATAACAAAAAAGTCGTATCTTTGCAACATAGAATTTAATAGGATGTTGTATTATGGTTATTCCACAATCTGACATATTGACCACGAATCGACTTGGGAAGATTTTCTCAAATACGGTGGCGACATACAAATTCTTTTGGTTTGTATCGATTATGCAGATACATGCGAAATCGGACAATCCGAAAATCAGCGTGTGGGATATTGTCATCAGAATGGTGGCAAACGCATGGTATCCGATTCACTATTTCCGTTTGTCTTTTGGCAAGAGCGATTCGCTGTTTGATATTGTGATGGAATTGCAGCATATTACTCAGATTCCAATTGATGCCAATTCTCAGACAATCATTGACGGCTTGCAAAGCAGATTGGATGACAAACAGATAAAGCGACTACTAAACACGCTTACGTTAAACGTTCCCTATCGTTTTCTGCGTCCTTGGATTGACACCTCTGATGACAAGGAGATGGTCAGACGCTCTCAGACATTGGAGAATGGAAGTCTTTATGCTTTGTATAAGGATGGCTCGGATTTCTATATCGTTCTGAATCAGGCTTGGGATGCTTATCTGCATACGCACTATAACATTCTGGTGGATTTTGCCTATTGGAATCTGACATTGTTTCTGCAAACAAGGAATCCCAATGTACCAGCCATCCCCAATAAACTGATACGCCCTGAAGTTAGGAATTCACTGACAAAGCAGCATAACTATTGGGATATGGTGATGACGATTGGTGGCCCAATTCATTGTATCTATACAGATAAGTTGCTGCATCCCAAAGATTATGACCTTGACCACTTTATTCCGTGGAGTTTCGTGTGTCACGATCTGCTATGGAATTTGATTCCATCGGATGGCAGCATCAATTCATCTAAGAGCGACAAGTTGCCAGAGTTGGACTATTATCTGCCAAAACTCGCAGCATTGCAGCATCATTCCTTGCAAGTTTTAATCAATGCTGATAGGGAGACGAAAGTAATGGAGGACTTTGTGTCTCTTGGCTACTCAGCAAAAGATTTGGCTGCAATGAGTGATGAGAAGTTTCGTGAACTTTACGAAAGAACGTTTAACCCCATCAATCAGATTGCCCTCAATATGGGCTTCGAGACTTGGAAATACTAAAAGGCTATGGAACCAGAGAAAATCAATCATCCGTATCTGACAGCTATCAAGCGAACGGAATTATCCGTACCGACACGCTATCTTTTGCAACATGACTTGCTAAAGGGGAAAATACTGGATTTCGGCTGCGGTTTTGGTTTCGACACGGATGATTTGAAGCGTCAGGGGTTTGACATAGTGGGCTATGATTAT
>CACZXN010000088.1 GCA_902785075.1 uncultured Bacteroidales bacterium
GATCAGGAACCTGTCATGATTCCTATGGGGTAACTGTGTGAACTTGATTTCACGTTGCTGGGCATTATGCTTCTGGAGATCAGTCAGGAAAGACTCACTGTACCTGGAATGTATCATCGCCTCTACCCCATCACTCCGTTTGTCTAAGAGCGACAGTACGCGATCATCCACATAGTTATCGATCAGCACAATGCGTTGTTTGGCGCTTCTCACCAAATCAGAGACGTATGACCATGCATCCCAAACGCACCCTGTAGCGAATATCTGTTCAGTTAGAAGCTTGGGGGAGTTGGCATCCATCTTATCAAGAATGAGGTCAATCTTTTGGTCAGTTTCTATCTGATGTTTTTCGAGATGGGCAATTCGCGTCAGAATACCAGCGTTCTGGACCATAAACCTTCGCATAGCCACGAAAGCATTCATGATCATAATGCTTCTTTCTATTGCTATCTTACTATGCACAACAGTTGACAATTGGCCTATTCCCTGTTCTGTGAATGCATAAGGTAAGGTGGGGCGAAATTTCAAGGTCTGGAGGTGGTCGCAATTTGCGACTACCTCGCTAACTTCTTCCTTCGTTAATTCAAAACGGAAAGATGTGGGAAACCTGGCGATGTTGCGCTTCGCCTGTTCATTTAGACGTTTTGTCGTTACTCCATAAATCCTTGCAATATCCTGATCTATAAGAACTTGCTCGCCTCTAATTGTTACAATTAACTTCTCAACATCATATTGACTGAGAGTTATTTCTTTGGAGTTCTCGCAATTTCTTGCCTTGCAAGCGACCATAGGTCGAGCGGCGATAACCTCATCAAGGTGGTCACATTTCGCAACCACTTCACTTGCTTTCTTACCAGCATTCTTCTTCTGAGTATCTTTCATACTACCAATTTTTTAATTAACTGGCTACAAAGGTAACCATTATCTATGATACCACAAAATTTTGTGGTAAGAAAACACAACAATGGCTACAGCAATTAAACTCTCCTAGAAGTTCTACTATAACATTAATCTTGGCTTTGTGTTCTGAAAACAAGAAGCTAATGGTGCCCAGGCCCCATATTTCTAAACAGATTTCTCCTCCCCTCCTCCCGTAAAGAGCCCAGAATCCTTTATACATAATGGTTTCAGAGACGGGAGGTGTTGCTTCAACACCTCCCTATCACCTCCTAATCTCCTCACTTTGTAAAAGATCTTTCAATCCTCATTTTTGTGACTATACTAGGAAAAACTATTTCCCTAGGGAGGGAACAATTGTTTCCTAGTTAGGCTGCAAAAACTGCTCAAAAAGGGTGTCAGGAAAATTCATTCTATCCATTTGTGGATCAGAAAAATATCGCTAAAGTTGATTTGTTAAAAGTGCGATTTTAAGTGCTTTTTTGATAAAAAAATTTGGAACCGCGATTTTTATTATGTATCTTTGCACATTGAAAGATGCAAGCTGTCAAAAGCCTCTGCCTTTCTAAACCAATTTATTAACCATTATAATAAAATTAAATGAAAGAAAATTTCTTAGTTCAAGGCGAAAGCCTTCAAAAGCCTGTGTACAATTCACTTGCCGCAGAACTGTTTCTAAACGCCCGTTACCACTTGCGCCGCAATGTGCTGAACGGTAAACTGGAGTTTGCTCCCAAGGCGGCAGACGAGCCATCATTCCGTCCGCTCACCCAAATGGCCCTTAACAGCATCATCCTCCAAGCCAAACGTGAGGCAATCTGCGGTGATGAGAACCCTAAGGCCGACATTGTGGAGTATGTCAACTCCGAAGATGTCAATCTCTACAATCCCATCCAGGAGTACCTGAACGACTTACCCCAATGGGACGGGCAAAATCATGTGGCTGCGCTCTTCAATCGGATTCCAGGCGTCACCTCCGAACAACTCTCCTTTCTGAGTATCTGGTTCCGCTCAGCCGTAGCCCATTGGCTCCAGATGGACAATCTTCACGGCAACGAGTGCGTACCTACTTTAATAGGTGCTCAGGGCTGTGGCAAAACGACCTTCCTGCGTCGCATGCTGCCTCCTCATCTGCGTCAGTATTATCTCGATCATCTCAATCTCTCCAATAAGTTTGATAAGGAGATGGCTCTGACAAACAATCTGCTGGTCAATCTCGATGAGCTCGAAGCCATCCGACCTTCACAGCAAGCGGCCTTGAAGCAGACATTATCGAAGAGTAAAGTCAATGGGCGCCCTATCTATGGAGCCTCTCAGGAAGACCGTATCCGCTATGCCTCGTTTGTGGCAACTACCAACAATCATCATCCGCTGAAGGATTTCACAGGCTCACGTCGATATATCTGCCTCTCAATTCCAGAAGGCCAGATCATCGACAATACTGGCGACATCGACTATTCACAGCTCTATGCTCAGGTGGTCTATGAACTGCGCGATCAGCAGGCACCATTCTGGTTCAACAATGACGAGGTAGCCCGAATTCAGGAACTTAACCTGGAATATATGGAGCAGAAAGACATCACCGATCTGATCACGGCCTGCTTCCGCAAGCCCACAGACGGAGAAGAAGTGAAGGCGATGAACAGCACTCAGATACTATCGCTGATGCAGAGGGAATACCCTTCGCTGAAAATCAACCACAGCACGCGTATCCATCTGGGCCAAGCCATGAAGGAGCTTGAATTCGAGCACACCGAGCACAGTCATGTGGCCTTCTACAAAGTCATCCCTATCAAAGCTGCGTGAGGTCTTAGGGGAGGTCTTAGGGAGGTGTCTGGTAAACACCTCCCGTCCCTCTTCCCCTTTATTCATCGGCCTTTCACCCCATTAACGGAGGAGGGGAGGTCTTTTTACTTTCAGCCGCCTTTTTCTTGGTGGTTCTCGTATGACAAATAAAATAGATTTCAGGATCCCGAAATTCTAAGAAAATGAGCCTCAGCCTTTTATATTCTTGACTCAAATTTGCATCGGTGGGGGAAATGTGGGGAAGAATTGGTATGTGTGGAGAAATAAAAAGTGCTGTAAGTTGTTGTCTTACAGCACTTTGTTTTCGTTGAGACCAGCTTCGCTAGTACTTGAAGGCCCCAGTGCTTGGGACGGATCTGGGCCTGTTTCAGAAATCTTTCAGCCAAAGCATGAATAGCAAGTCTGTAGGGCGTCTGATACCATGATTGTCACTGAGGATACCTTTTTCCACCAACCCCTTGACTGCAGTCTGAACGCTGCTGGCCGTCTTCAGATTATACCTTGTCATAAAGTCCTGACTGGTAAGTGTCACCTGACTCGGAAATTCCGAGGCAATAGCCATCAATACAGTCTTCTGTTTTTCAGTAAGTGAGGCATAACGGTCTTCAAATGTGAAGCGTTTGGAGTCAACCAGGTGATTCAGGATTTGCCCGTAAGCCTCTTCATCAACGCTGCCACCACGCTCGGCCATCGTGAAAGCCTCGTTCATCGAGAGCTGCAGATACCAGGTAATGCCTTGAAAGCATTTATAAAGTCGTTCCACCAATGCTGGGGAAACACCTTTGCCATATTTAAGGAACAACTCTTGGCAGAACTTGACATACACACCTTCTTCAATAGGTAGCAGTTGCATAAACACGACACTGTTGTAAAAAGGACGAGCAGGATCATTAAAGATGCCTTCCAACAGATGGCGCTCACTGCCGGCAAAGACGAACTGGGTCTTTTTCAAGTGCTGAATCTTTGTTCGCAAGAGTGCCTCAACGTTCTCATCCTCAAAACTTGCTACTTTCTGAAACTCATCGATTGCCACAATGCACACCGCATCGGAAGACTCGAGATAGCCGAGAATCTCGTCGAGTGTCACTTCGGGCTGCTGTATCTCACCAAGACCAAAGCCAACCTCCGGAAATCCTGTCACGGCATCGTAAGAGATTGTTGTTTTCAGTGAACGCACCGTCCGCAATAATCGCTCTGTCATAGACTGCTTTCTGGCTATCTTCTTAAACACTTCGCTGGCCAGCAGATAGACCATCTCGCGCAGATTCCTACAAGTGTAAATATCTATCAGGAAAGGCTCGTAGCCATCAGGCAGTCCATTGGTAAACACATGCTCTATCAAGCCTGTCTTGCCCAGACGCCTCTCTGACATGATGGCAACATTACGTCCATTTACAATGTGGTGGACAAGCATTTCTGATTCCTTCTCTCTATCGCAGAAATAGTCTTTGTCCACATACTTTCCTATCACAAAGGGATTACTTAACAACTTCATTTCTTGGCAATTAAGACGATTATGCAAAATTACATAATGCAAAATTACATAATTCGTCTGAACTTTGCAACATTCCCCCACTCTGAAGCATACTATTTAATTATTTTTCACTAAAAATCGGACTGATGTATGGTCAGCCCGATTTTTAAAGCATCATATAGAGCGTATCTTCCCGAATCTGGTCGTACATGATAGATAAGTCTTTGTGTG
>CACZXN010000089.1 GCA_902785075.1 uncultured Bacteroidales bacterium
GCGCCAGTCTGTGAGTTCGCCCAGGTTCGTCTTGGCTATGAGCTTATGCCACATTTCAAGAAGAGTCTTTCTGCCGACCTGATGATCGGCAATGAAAAGGCTATCCAGTATGATGAAAAGACCGGTTATCGTAAGGAGACGAGCTACGACGAGGTTCGTGACTTCATGTATGGAGAGGCTGGTTACGACCTGCGCGACCATATTGATATGACCAGTCGCCTCAATATGCAGAACTTCAAATTCCTTGTAGATATCTTTCCTTTGGCAAATAACAAGAAGTTGCATTTTACTGTTGGCTTCTATTGGGGGCCCTCCGAATATGCTAAGATAGAGAGTGATGCCGCTTCTAACAGTTCGATAGCTTGTGTCGATGCCTATAACAAGTATTTTACATTACCAGATGTGCCTGTTGAGATTGCAGGACTTGGCACAGGTGGCTTTGTCATGGGAAAGTTCAAAAGCGATTTTAAAGATGCCGATGGCCAGATCATTGCAAAGGCAGGTGATACTTATAAGATGACAGGTGGTTCCAAAGGTTCTATTATGATTCCTGTGAAGGTTAATTCTTTCAAGCCCTATCTTGGTGTCGGCTATGAGTCGAATCTCCTGAAAAAGCGTAATGACATCAAGTTTGCTATTACTGGTGGTCTGATGTTCTGGGGTGGTACTCCTTCCATGTACACACCCGATGGCGTGAACCTTGTCAAGGATGTCGATGGGCTCACAGGCAACATGGATAGTTATGTTAAGTGGAAATCAAAGTTGAAGGCCTATCCTGCAATTACTTTCCGCATTATCAAGAATATATTTTGAAAAATATTTTAATTTAGGATAGCAGATATGAAAAGAACCGTATTTATAATGGCTTTGTCCTGTTTGGGATTGACAGCCTTTGCACAGCAAGATACAACGGCTTGGAAACGTTTCGTTCTGAACCCTGAGGAGCAAAGCCAGCCTCAGACAGAGGCTCCTAAGTCTCAGACGATTCCCGTCATGCAATATTGGAAGGAACACAACATCCTTCAGCATCTCGATTTGTCTTTAACTTTAGGAACTACTGGTATTGGCTTCGATGTGGCTTCTCCTATCGGTGATATGTTCCAGGTGCGTGCTGGTTATGAGTTTATGCCGCGTTTCTCAAAGAACATGAACTTCGACTTGACGATTAATGGTGAGCCTGCTCGGGCGTATGACGAAGACGGAAACCGTCAGGAGACCACGTTTGATCGTCTTGCTGATTTTATGTACCAGATGACGGGCTATGATGTCGATGATCATGTGGTGATGGTAGGTAAGCCTACTATCAACAATTTCAAGTTCCTTATTGATGTATTCCCCTTCAAGACCAATAAGCATTGGCACTTTACTGCAGGCTTCTATTGGGGACCCTCTCGTTTCGCTTATGCCGAGAATTCAGCCGAGTCTATGGTATCGCTGTTGTCTGCTGGTATTTATAACCGCATGTATGAGAAGGCTATTCGTGATGAGCCTCTCTTTGATTTTAATGGTATTGATGATGATATCAATATCCCCGTGCTTCCTGATATCAATGATAAATTTAAGTCTTTTGGTCGTCTCGGATTTGCAGTGGGCTACTTTAAACACGATATCTATGGCACATTTACTAAAGATGTGTATGATAGCGAAGGTAATCTTATTCATGAGGTAGGCGACTATGGATTGCTTCACAAGGCTGGCGAACGTTATATCATGGAACCAGATGAGGATGGTATGGTACGTGTTAAAGCCAGATCTAATTCCTTTAAGCCTTATGTGGGCTTTGGATATGGTGGCAGATTAGTTAAAGGGCGAGATGATTGGAAGATTTCTTTCGATTGTGGTGCCATGTTTTGGGGTGGTACGCCGAGTCTTTATAATCACGAGGGTGTTAATCTCGCTAATGATGTTGAGAGAATTGGAGGACAGGTTGGCGATTATGTCGATCTCTTTAAGGCCTTTAAAGTCTATCCAGTCTTAAGCCTACGAATTACTAAGACTATCTTTTAATTGTATTTTATATATAAAGACCTCCCCTCCTCCCCTTAATGGGGTGAAAGTCCGATGAATAAAGGGAAAGAGGATGGGAGGTGTTAACCTAACACCTCCCATCGACCTCCCGTTGACCTCTCGCAGCGGTTCCAAATTTTTTATCAAAAGAGCACTTAAAATCGTTCTTTTAACAAGTCAATTTTAGCGATAGTTTTCTGATCCACAAGTGGATAGATTGAAATTTCCCGACACCCTTTTTGAGCAGTTTTGGGGCTCTAACTAGGAAAAATTTGTTTCCTCCTTAGGGAAATAGTTTTTCCTAGTATAGACACAAAAATAAGGCTTAGAAGATATTTTACAAAGTGAGGAGATTAGGAGGTGATAGGGAGGTGTTGAAGCAACACCTCCCGTCTCTGAAACCATTATGCATAAAGGATTCTAAGCTCTTTACGGGAGGAGGGGAGGAGAAAACACTTTTCTTTCGTTGTGTCAGCATAGAATTTTTTGTATCCATATAAAAAGCCCTGAATCGCTATACGGTTCAGGACTTTTTAATGAGAATATGTAACGATTACTTAATCACAACCTTCTTGCCGTTCTGGATATAGATGCCGGCCTTTGGTGTTGAGCCTTCCTGGATTCTTACGCCAGTTAGTGAGTATGTACCCTCACTTTTTGCTTCCTGAGCGTTGATGGTGGTGATACCTGTTCCACCTTCAACGAGGACATCTGGAGAGCCTGCAGGAACGTTTAAATAGGCTCTGTTCTCCCATAAGGCTTGGCCTTCGAAGAGATCATCCGCTGTTGCTTTCACAAAAGCTAACTTGCCGTTACTGGATCCGAGAATACGCATGGTGCTTTTGTTGTAATTCGTCATATTGATATGACCTATCTGATATAATGAACAGTAAACAGCACCCAATTTGTTTTCACTTACTTTTGATCCTTCTGTTGTTACGGGTTTAATTTTGTTGTCAGCAGGATTATTTGATGCACATTTTACGATGACTGGAGTTTCTGTTGGAATTGTGCCAGATATCTTTTCCAGGGTGAAACCGTCACCGCTTACAGCTTTAACGTAATAGGCTGTCATTCCTTCAGATGCTAGTTCGAAGGGGAATCCGGCGTAGATACTTCCCCAATATCCGTCATCCGTTTTTACGTTAGCTTCAATACCAATGTAATTATCACCAGTTGTGACAGGAATTAAATTCCAGTTTCTTCCTCCTTTGCCAGGTTTATCATCTGCTATCACAAAACATTCATCAGGATCATCATCTGCACCATCGACATTATCTTGAAGATATTTTGATATGCTCATTCCTTGATATACAGCTGTTCCATAAAACTGATAACTACCATCTGACTGGGGAATCAAACTGATAGGTAGTTTATGGCTTGAGAGTTCATAGATGCTTGTTCCTTGTGCTATTAAGTCAAACTTGCCATCACCCAGACTTTCGACGTATATAACTGTAGAAGGAGCTGTTGATACCCATTTCCAGTCAGCATGTGTTCTGACACCGGCTACGTTTACGGTCCCCGATTGTACACTTACTGAATAATTAGAAGGATTTGTATCTTCTATACCAAGATATCTGCCTGTTTGCGTGTTTTTGATGCGGTAGAAACCGTCTTCTTGTGCCGAAGCTGTTAATGCGAATGTAGCAGTAAGAATGAGCGTAAAGATTTTCTTCATATGGTTTTGTTTTAATGTTTAAGAAAAAAGCCCAGCCCCATTTTGGGACCGGGCTTTATAAAGTCGTTTGTTATTTCAATTACTTCTGAACCTCTGCGATACAGATTGAAACACGGTTGCTGTCGTTGTCAGCGAACGGCTGAACACGAGCACCCTTGCTATCGTAGCTGATGCGGTCAGCAGCGATACCATACTTCTGAGTCAGCATCTTAACAACTGCGTCAGCACGCTGTGCAGCGAGGCGGTCGTTGATCTTGTCGTTACCAGTACCAGCATCAGCATAACCAGTTACCTGAACCTTTGCTGTCTGGTTAGCACGCATGTAGTCAACGATATCCTTTACCTTCTGCTCCTCGCTCTCGCGGATGTTGGTCTTGTTGATCAGGAAGAATACATCACGACGCATAGGCTCGATAACGGGCTCTGGGCATGGTGCCTCAACAATCTTCTCAACAATCTTCTCAACATACTTGATCTCGGGCTCTGGAGCAGGGATGAACTTCGTGGTGTAGGTAGGACCGAGAGCGATCTTCACACCTGCGAGCAGGTTGATGTAAGAGTCGGGGTTACCAGCCTTCTTGAAGTTGTACTTGTCACCCAGCAGGTTACCGCTAGCCTCCAAACCAATCTTCACAGCATCAGTTACCTTAATGTCCATGGTCAGACCATACCTTAATGTCCATGGTCAGACCAAGCTGTCCGAAGAGCAGAGTAGCAGCGTCCATGTAGTCGTCGGGCATTGGAGTCCAAGAGCGACCAGCAACGTGAGTGTTAATCTTAGACTGAACAGCCTTTACCTCATCGGGAGCCTTTGAGCGGAAGTTCAGACCACCACCGATGAATGCGCCGAAGCTAACAACACGGTTGGGGTTGAAACCTGCGATGATGTTAGAGAGATCAAATGTCAGGTCGATACCAGGTGCAAAGTATGTGTACTTGTAATCGCAATCACCTGCAAAGTCTGTGATAGCCTCCTGATAACCACCTCTTCCCTGCCAAGCATTGAAAGCCAGACGAGCACCGATGGCCTTAGAGAACTGGTAACCTACAGCAGCCTGTACATTGGGAGAAATCAGTTTGCTGAACTTGGTCTCACCAATGGTGTACTGAGCACCACCCTGGAGCTGGATGTACCAGTGCGGCTGGAAGACATATTCTGTCGTGCCCTTCTGCTCCTGAGCAGATGCTGAAAGTACGCCCATCAGCATCAGGCAAGACAATATTACTTTCTTCATTTTCATATCTGTTTCTTACTTTTTTTAATTCACGAATGTTTATTACCTCTAGATGACCCTATTAGCAGATAACGTGCAGGGTGTACTTCTTGGTGCAGATGTATCCGTAGTAGTCAACGCAGCTCAGGATAACCTCATAATCACCAAGCTCAGTGAGGTCGAGTGTGTAAAGCTGTGCAGAACCGTCGAATACCTTACCGAATACGGTCTTACCGTTCTTCTTAACAGCGAGGTACTTCTTGAAGGCAGGTGCCAGCAGCTCCTCTGTAGGTGAGCTCATGTAGATGGTCATCATACCGTGCTCGAGGTTCAGACCCTCCTGCATACGTGCGATACCCTCAGCGCTCTCGAAGAAGATGCAAGGAGCAAGTGCACGAGTCAGCTGGTGTGAGTTCAGAGCGTAAACCATCTTGTTACCAAATTCCTCGATATACTGGTTCAGGCGTGATGCATAGTCTGTAACAGTTGTACCAAGACCATTAACCTTACCAAGGTTCTGAATCAGTTCGTTCAGCTGATCAACAGGCATGCCATCATTAATTGCCTTAAATATTTCACTGATCAGTCCGTCCTTAACCTTAATCGCTGTAATATTTTGATTATTATTAGTGTGTTGATCATCGTCACTAACAAACATATAGGTAGTATTTCCAGTTCCGAGGGTAATATCATCAGCGGTAATCTTCTTAAATTCAACGTTAGCTACATTCATAGAAGTCTTCTCTTTGATAATCTCAGCGATGCGAGCGATAGCGTTTTCTACTCTCTTGAAGCTAACGTGCTTTGCAGCCTTGAGCTCGAGCTCATAGAATGCATTGTAAGAGAGAGGCTTCACAGCAGTGCAAACCATATCGATGTCAGCAGTCTGTGCACGATAAGTAACACCGTTCAGAGTCTTGGTCATCACAAGGCGCTGTGGGTGGAATGTAGGATTGAACTGATTCTGGTGGTTGTCGCTCATGTGGTTAGAATAGATATTCTTCAGCAGCTGAGCAGCCTCTTTACCAATCTGGATAGCCTTGTTCTTAACACCACCTGCGTTCTTAATGTTCTCAACAGACTTCTTGAACTGCTCTGTCAGCTCCTTGAAGTCGAAGCTGGTCTTTACACCGAAGCTTGCAGAGTGGAGATCCTTGATAGCAATGTTAGCGTCAGCCTCATAGAAACCGTTGGTGTTGGCCTCGGTCTTCTCTGTTGGGAACAGATAAGGAGTCTGGCTCTTGAAGAATCCCCAGTGGATGAGGTAGTTAGAAGGCTTCACATTAGAGAATGAAACAGGAGCAGTCTTACCCTGGCTGTCCTCGAGGGTCAGCTCGAAGCCGCTGATGTCGAATTTACCTTCGGACAGACCTGGAGTGTTAACAGTGAAGTAAACCTTACCAGCATTGTACTCATCGTCGGTGATGATAGCGTCCTTGCCGAACTTGTAGGTCTCGAGGATCTCATCAGCAAACAACTGGTTCTCAACCTCCTCAGGATATACGTTACGAGAAGTACCTGTTACAGGGAACTTAGAGATAGAAGTAGCGTTGTCACCATAGAATGCAGCCAGAGCCTTGATGTTCAGACCTGGAGTGTTCCAAGTACCGATCACGCGGTTGATGGTGTTGTTAACAGTCACGTCAGTGACGATCTGCTTGATAGCCTCGTAGATACGATTCTCCATCTCAGCCATCTCCTTCTCAAGGTTGTCAACACGCTCGGTCAGCTTCTTGAGCTCTTCCTCTACAACCGTTACGCGGCTGTCGAGAGCGTCAATCTTAGCGTTGATCTCAACGAGCTGAGTCTTGATGTTGGTGATCTCAGTCTGAACCTTCTCCATCTCCGTCTTGAGGTTGGCGATGTCAGTTGTGTTCTTGTCAACCTGAGTCTGCAGAGTAGCGAGTTTGCCCTCCAGTTCACTCAAACGAGCCTTCAGGTCGTTCTCTACCTTTGCAAGGTCCTTGTAAACGAGAACGAGTTCATCGTCCACGTTGTCCTTACAAGAAACAAATGAGGTCGTGGCAGTAAGAAGCATTGCTGCCATCAAAAAACCATTAATAATTTTCTTTTTCATTTGAACTTAAAAATTATAATTAAACAATTAAACGTTATGATATCTCTGCATTAATTTATATAAATCGGTGACAAAAGTAGGCAATATTTTCTAATTGTGCAAGGATTTTTTAATTTTTTTTATCAAAACCCCGCATTTTTTACCAAAAAATCAATCAATTGGCAGGTTTATACTCATATTTATGCCATTTTAGTCGTTGTGCGCCTGACAGGACTCGAACCTGCACGTCGTAAGACACCAGATCCTAAGTCTGACGCGTCTACCAATTCCGCCACAGGCGCAAGAGAACGCTTCGCTTTTGGGACCAGAAGTCTAAAGCGGCTGCAAAGGTACGAATAATATTTCATTCCGCCAAAAGTTTTCGTGCAAATTCTATTAATGAATCTCTCCCAAGAAGGAAATCCTCGTCAGTCAGAGCAACGGGATAGTCTGGGCCAATGCCGAATTCAACTTGGTGACGATCCTTGTCGTAAGAGGGACAGGCCGAGAAGCGGATAGTCCATCCGTTAGGTAGCGTGCTGGTAAAAGGCATGCCTGCACCGCCTCCCGTCTGGTCGCCCACGATTTTTACCAGTGGGAAGCATTTCATGTACTTGACGAAGTCGTTGGCGGCACTGAATACCCCACGGTTGGTCAGTACGACCACGTGCTTCTGCCATCTGAGATTAGACGATGGCTCAATGTACTGGGGCTCCAGTTCGGAGAAGTCGTTATGTCCTTTTCCTGTCTTATGCTGCTGGTATCCCACCAGCGTCTTCTCGTTGCAGAAGCGGGCTGCCAGTTGTTCGGCATTAGTCAGGTCGCCTCCTCCATTGTCGCGGATATCAATGATAAGCCCGTTGCA
>CACZXN010000090.1 GCA_902785075.1 uncultured Bacteroidales bacterium
CTCCTTGAATCCACCGATCGAGTTACCCATCGCATGCGCATACTCACACTGAATAAGCGGACGAGGGTTATCACCCTGAGAATAGCGCTCACAACCATTATAGTCGTAGTACATCGGGTAGTAGATATCCGTCTTACCGTTCTGTCCAGCCTGTTCATACTGGCAAGGACGAGATGGGTCGTACTGCTTTACCCAATCGTATGAGTCCTCGAAGTTCTTGCCATAGCCAGCCTCATTTCCGAGCGACCACACGATGATAGCCGGGTGGTTCTTATAAGCCATGAGGTGATGTTTCTGGCGCTCGAGATGTGCATCGTGATAGTCCTCGCGACGAGCAAGTGTACCCTCGCCATATCCCATTCCGTGACTCTCGATATTGGATTCAGAGGTCATATAGATGCCGTACTCGTCACAGAGGTCGTACCAACGAGGATCGTCAGGATAGTGACAAGTGCGCACAGCATTCACGTTGAGTTGCTTCATCACCTTGATGTCCTGCACCATACGCTCGTAGCTCACTACATAACCACCATCGGGGTCGAGTTCATGACGGTCAACACCTTTTATATATATAGGCTGTCCATTGACCAGCAATTGGCGGTTCTTGATTTCCACCTTACGGAATCCCACACGCTGTGGCAGCACTTCAACCACCTGACCTCCCTGCTTGAGGGTTGCATAGAGTGTATAGAGGTAAGGATTCTCCGCATTCCACTTCTGACAATCAGCAAGCGCAATGACACATTCGGTCTGCCGGCCTGCATTCACCGTCTGCTCTTTCACGGTGTTACCACTCTTGTCCTTCAACGTAAACACCACCTGACCAGCAGGATTCTCGATATCAGCCTTGATGGTCAGCATACCATCACGATAGTCGGGAGTGAGATCAGGAGTGATGAAGATATCATGGATATGAGACTGAGGACGTGAATAGATATAGCTTTCACGAGCAATACCACAAAGACGCCAGAAGTCCTGGTCCTCGAGATAAGACCCATCACACCAACGCATGATCTGCATTGCTACGAGGTTCAGCTCACCAGGCTTCACGAACGAGGTGATGTCGAACTCAGCAGCCACCTTCGCATCCTCACTATAGCCCACATACCGACCGTTCACATACACCATGATGTTGCTGGTAGCAGATCCGATATGAATATACACCTTCTGTCCTCGCCAGTCAGCGGGGATGTTGAATGAGCGACGATATGAACCCACATGGTTCGCAAGGTCCTGTACATAAGGAGGATTGGTACGCCAGTCGTTACGCCAAGCATACTGGTTGTTCACATAGATGGCATCGCCATAGCCATTCAGTTCCCACATACCTGGCACAGGCATCGACCCCCACTTCGAGTCATCGTAGTCGGTCTTGAAGAAATCAGCAGGACGCTCATTGGCATTCCTTACCCAGTTGAATTTCCACCTGCCCTCCATCGAGATGAAGCGGTGAGACTGTTCTTTCTTACCCGTCTGAGCCAACTGTTCGTTCTCATAGGCAAAATAAGTTGCCACATTGTCCAAACGGTTATCAGCATTGACTCTTGGGTTGTTCCAAGGCTTATCAGGCTGTGCCTGAGCCATCAATGATGCTGCGAAAGCACCCATCAAGAAAAGTAGTTTTTTCATGATTAGTTATATTTATGATTTTTAATTTGATGATTCACCATAATCTATATCAATCCCCCTGGAAATCAGAAGACGTTTTCTTACAGAAGTACACCAATTGGCTCTTGGAGCATATCTCGCCCTCCTCGTCGATGATCTCCGCATCGATAAAAGCCACATTACGCATCATGCGGTTCAGTCGCGCACGGATAGTCAGCTCTTTCAATCGAGTAGAAATCGGTTTCACGTATTGTATTTCCATCTTCGATGTCACACCCGTCATCTGGAGCTTGGACGTCACCACCCATCCTGCCACTTCATCCATCAACAACGCCTGAACCCCGCCATGCAGGGTATCAATCCATCCTTGATGGTTCTGGGTAGGATTCCATCTCGACACGACATCGTCGCCATCTTCATAGAATGAGAGGTGAAAACCCGTCGGGTTCGTAGGGCAACACCCTATGCAGTTGTATCCTTCCTTGTCAAGCCAAGGATTCTTTATCAATTTCATACCTCAATATCATAATTCGGTACAAAGATAGGAAAAAGATTTGAGATATAAGTAATGAGTTGCTAGAAAAATGCATTTCCTTTCCGAATAGGAAGCGAAAGAGGGGTGAATTTTTGATTATAAAGGTTAAAGGTTAAGGGTTAAAGGTTAAAGAGGGAAGAGGGAAGAGGGAAGAGGGAAGAGGGAAGAGGGAAGAGGGAAGAGGGAAAACGACCACGGATCACACAGATTTACACAGATTATTGATCCCTAAAACACCCGAAAAACCCGAAAATGCCCGAAAAAAACAGGTAGATTCTTACTGATGATGAGTTGCTATTATTGAGAATCACTCTGAAAGTTCACTTTCAAGATGATTCAAAACAATATCAACCTTTATTCGAGAATAAAGCAGACCACAGGTCTATCATCAGTAAGAATAGAGTTTTCGCGTATTTCGGTATTTTAGCATTCTTTCGCAATAAAATTTGGATCACGAAAAACAACCAAATCTAGTTGAGAGTTGAGAGATGAGAGATGAGAGGTATTGTTTTTCTTGGTTTTTATAGGTTTTATTTGGTTGTTTCAAAGAAAAACCGTACCTTTGCAGCATGAAATCACTCAATACATACATTATGAAACTGAAACTTTTTACTACGATCTTTCTGCTCTGCACTGTCATCCAGAGTCAGGCACATAAGAAACAAAGCATTGACATCAATGTAAACGGTCAGACACGCAACATGGTGGTGTATTATCCAAACTCACTGCCGGAAAACTCTCCTTTGTTCATCATCACTCATGGTATGAACCAAGACCCTGAATACCAATTTGGGGCAGACAAAATGTACGAGTTAATAGATACTGCCAAGTTCGTGATTGCCTACCTTCGTGGTATCGACAAGACATGGGACACAGGTGGTACGAGAGACCTGAACTTCGTCAGTAAGACCATTGACGAAATGGCTGCCAAGTTCAATATCGACACAAATCGTGTGTATTGGTCGGGCTTCTCGATGGGATCAGCACTTATCTACCACGGCATGGCAGACATGCAGGACAAGATTGCTGCTTTTGCTCCTACCAGCGGTATTGCTTTCGGAGGTAAGGAGTGGCAGAGGTGTACGAAACCTGTCAACGTGATTCACTGTCATGCTTATGGAGACGATGTGTTCAAGTACGACGAATGGAACATACGAGACTATGTAACATCACTGGCATTAGAATTAGACGAATGTAAAACATACAAGAAAACCGTTAATTACAGAACACTTGGAGGTAATACAGGTGACAGGGAATTATGGACTGATGGCAAAAACGGAACCTCTGTGGAGCTATTCTCTTACAATGCCAACTGGCACAACCCTTCAACAGGCAACTCAAAGGAAATATGGAACTTCTGTAAGCGCTATTCGCTCGACCCGAATATTCCCAGCGCAAGAATCCTGTCGCCTTTGGCTGCAGACACATACACTTACCTCGATACCATCAAGATAGAAGTCAGAGCGTATGACAAAGACGGTACGATAAAGATGGTACAGCTATATCTGGACGGCACGATGCGTAAGGCATTCCGAGACATCACTGCCCAAGATACAATCGTAAGGTACGAGTGGGCCAATCCTAAAGCCGGAAACCACACCATCCGAGTGGTAGTAACCGACAACGACAACAAGAAGAAAGAGATGTCACGCGCCATCACAGTAGAGAACCCTACCCCCATCGTCATGACAGAAGCATGTTACGAAAATAACTCGTTCGACCTTCCGCTGACAATCAATTCGTTCCGCTATGCCTTTGACCTCAAAGTGGAGGCAGAAAATGTTGTAGCATATATGTCAGGCTCATTAGGCAGAATCGATCTGCAAGCGGAAGAGACAGGGTTGAGTAATGTCATCACGCTCAAGACTGCAGAGGGAACAGAGATACAGGAAGGAACCTACATCATGTATATCACCAAGGTGAAAGACGAGCGTGGAGTAACCGCCAGCACTTTTAAATTCACCTATACCTTTGGTGTGAGTGAGACCTCGTCAGCTGCGATCAAGTACAAGAAACCGTTCCTGGACGCACTTCAACAGGCGAAAGACCTCTATGCAGCCACTGCAGATTCCCTCTATGACACCGCAGAAAAACTGCGTGTGGCTGTGAATGACGTGATTACACAATACGAGAA
>CACZXN010000091.1 GCA_902785075.1 uncultured Bacteroidales bacterium
TCAAATGTTACGTTTCCCCCTCACCGCAGCCTTCGATGACGATGACAGCGCTGACAGCGGGGTGATTTATTAAAACGGGAGTCAGGCACATCTCTCACAGAGCGTGTGCCTGTTCCCCCGTTTCGGTTTTGTATGACCCTAATATCGGGTCCGTTTGTTTTTATTCAGGAATATCAAAAACCCCCTGTGTACTCGTTATATGGCACGCCATTTGCATCATTTGGCCAATAATAGATGAAGGGCTTATTCCAGTTGGTTATAGGTGTCTCTCTTCCCGCAAAATCAACCCAGACAAGCCTGAGGGAAAATGGTTTGCCAGAATGCGTGGATATTTTGCATTTGCCCTCTAATACTTTTCCGTCTGTGTCCGAAGGATATGTGTCAATTGGAGAATGATATGATTCGTGAACGTCACCAACAAGTCTGCCTTCACATTCGTCCAACATATATGCTATATGTGCTGCACCATCTGCTTTCATAGCTTCGAACCTGGCAAGATTTTCAAAATTATAATATTCAATATCGTCGCCCTGCAAAACCTGCACAGCAAGAGTCAAATGCTTAAATATGGGCTTTTTTACTTCCACTCTGTATGTTGCCTCAGTGACATCGGTATACACTTGGCAAGCCAGCTTGTCTTCACCTTCATCTGTATCGAACATGTATTTCTTCTCAGAAAGCTTGGCAATACGAAAAACGGTAGCCGACTCTACTATAGGACTCAGATAGCGTTCCCATAGCGGGTCGAATTCAATTTTTCCCTGAACGTCTCTCCAAACAGTTGAAATCTTGCCGTTGAGAACGGCGCCATAAGGTGCAATCTCCAATCCTGGAGTCAGGTGCACTTTCGTTGCTAAAATTGCTCCACTGGAATTTGTCTCATTTGCTATACCAAAGGTAAGTTTTGCGTCTGTATTGGCGCCAAAAGAGAACATTCCCGAAATGGACACTCCAACTCTCATGGCAATACCGCCAAAAGCATAGATGCTTGCAGACAGACCAGCTTCCAATTGAGGCTCGAAATCAGTAGCTGGTTCTGGAGCAGGTGTCGGAAGGCGGCGGTATTGGAATCCATCACCCTTATTATATGCAAGACCATACGTGCCGAGATCATAGCTAAAGGTCTTGGAGGCAGAGAACTTTAACTCTCCACCGATACCGACAAACCCATCGAAACCTATTTCGGGCATAAATACAAGTGGACCAACGGGAATTCCTCCGAACAAGAAGTTCATTAACCTTTCGCGCTTCTCTTTCTCTATTTTTGCATACAGGGCAAAAGTTGTTTTCAGATCAAGAGTTGGATTGACGGTTTGATACACATATTGCAATTCTCCATGAATGATACCTATAGCAATGCGCATGCTTACACTCATTTGTGCAGAGATATCACAGGCGCAATGTTCCTTTTCGTCTATGCTAAGGGTTAAAGCGGGTGCCTTGAACTGCTTATGAATAGTGGCTCTGGTCATTGCTTCACTTGCATTCGTATCGTAAGTTGGTACAGAGCGTGTGTTTATGACATTGCCTTCTCCGTCTCGTATCTCTTTTACGTAACTGCTGATATCGAGTTCTATGCCACCGTTTTCGTTTAAGTTGCCATTTTCGTCATAGAGAGGCTCGCCAATAATCAATTTCTCGAACGGAGCTGCAATATTTGTCTCTGGTACGGCATAGACCTCATAGTGTTCTCCATCAGCGGCAAGTGTACAAGTTTTTACTTTGTAAATACCACCCTGGGGCATCTCGTTAGATGGTTGGTTGAAGATGAGATATCCGTCAACCTGGGGATTCATGTCTTTATCGACCAGCATGGTCAGTTCTGGCATTCTAATGTAATTGCCATTTGCATCCATTGCCAAGCTTCCATCTTCTGTCACTACATAGTTGTTTGCATTGTCGATAATAGTGACCATATCAAGCTTCTCAGGGGTCATGATTTGTGCTGTTGGTTTCAACTCACAAATCATGCCAGGTATATCTTCATAAGTAGTGA
The DNA here is from genome assembly GCA_902785075.1 of uncultured Bacteroidales bacterium. Lineage (GTDB taxonomy): Bacteria > Bacteroidota > Bacteroidia > Bacteroidales > Bacteroidaceae > Colivivens. The sequence goes on from CACZXN010000091.1 coordinate 1,997, forward strand.
TATCACCTATTGGATAAACGACGCTTCGTTCGAGTTTCTTACCCTGTTTGGAACCTGCGGTTTTTATGGTTCTTTTGCCATCTGCTGCTACAAATGTAACCTCAAACCCTTTAGGATAGTTTCGAGCAGGCACTACGACAAATGCTGTAAAGAGGGTATTAGCTTCAGCCTTAATGCCAGAGGCTCCCATATCAAGCGTGATAACTTTCCCGCTACCTGTAAATTCTGAAGACGGCACACTACCAGCAAGGTTGATCTTGTAAGTTCCACAAACGGATGCGTCGCTGAGGTCACGGAATTCTATGCTACTGACTGTGGTCTCAGAAGTAAATACTTGTCCTACTTTCAATACAGCCATCACATTCATGAATTCAATACCGGTAGAAGCAGAACCCTTTCCTGCCATCACACAGGCCTTAGGGTCAGGTTGTGGTACACCATTAATACGGGTGTATTTTTGGGTGGCGGGGAAGTCGAGGGTAATGTCATTATCAGCAACAACAGCTTTCTCATTATAAGGATAATAGGCTACGAGATCGCCTGTAGGGGTATCTGAATTTGTCTTGAAATCTGCTGATTTCCCGTTGGCAGAAATCGTTCCCTCAGCAATCGTAAATTTCACATTTTGTGAAGCAGAACCAGATACTCCGATGATGTCGCCTGTATCCCAAAAGGTCTCAAGTTTTACCCCAGGATTGTCGATGACGATAGAGCGAGTAGCTGCTTTGTCTTCGCTGATAGTGGCGTGAAGGGTCTCACCACCAAGCGAGTTGACTGAGTTTATTGTTTCCTGTTCTGAGCAAGCGGTAATTAGTAGCGAGATTCCTGCTACAAACCACATTGATAATCTATTCGTTCTCATATTCTTCTAATTTTAATCCCATCCAATACTTGTTCCGTAATTATAGTCTTTTCCTGTCAGCTCTGACTCTCCATCAATGACAGTAAAGATACTTTGGTCATTATACGTGTCTGCATCATTGACAATTGTGACATTAGCACTGCGAGGTGAATCACTCGTGTTTAGTGTTGAAGTCACTATAAGGGTTGTGTAGTCCTTTTGTGTAAGAGTGAGCCAGTCTGCATCCGTTGAAGCTGACCAACTATAACAGTTTGCCTTTATGGTTACTTCCTTGGAAGCTCCTGGCGCAAGTTCGAGCGTATAACCTGTATCCTTATATGGGAGACCAAGTGTGGAAATGCTGACATTTGCGTTTTGTGCGATGGTGATAGAGAAGTTGTAGATATCACCCTTAATGAGAACTGTGGCTTTTCGTGGGGTTAAAAAGTCATTGGTTGCGAATTCCGTAACGTTAATGATGAGTCTTTTTAGGTTTTCTCTTTCAGCATTTTCCATTTGTACTGTACACCATGTTTCTGAACTGCTGATGGTGAAATCAGTGATGTTTGTTTCAAAATAGAAGGACATATACGACGCATCTTTACTAAAAACCCATACAGCAGGCATCTCTGTATTACAATAAAAAGATGTAGAAGGAGGCGTCTCGGTTTCTGGTGTCTCCGTAGGTGAATCCGTCGGAGAATCCGTCGGAGAATCTGTCGGAGAATCCGTCGGAGACTCAGTGGGTGTGTCTGTTGTCGGGTTGTCTAATTGTTCATCGCAGCCTGTCATTACCAATGACAGGACGAAGAGCAGCAATGTGCCCAAGAAGGTCTTGTAGTTTTTCATCTTTAATTGATTTTAATGAATAATAGATAGTTAATATGTTGCAAATATAGGAAAAATACTCGTTAGAAGACTCACAAATTAAGAAAATCGACTCACAAATTCTGCATTTGTGAGTCGATTTTCTTAATTTGTGAGTCTTCGAACGAGTTTTTTTCCTATATTTGCAACATATTAACTATCTATTATTCATTAAAATCAATTAAAGATGAAA
>CACZXN010000092.1 GCA_902785075.1 uncultured Bacteroidales bacterium
GTTGACATCTTCCAGTGTGTTAGATTTGCGACAAAGAAGGAGATGCGTCGTCCTGTTCATAAGCCTGTTATCAAGGATAAGAGTGCAAATAGAAACCGTATCATTCGATTGGTGGCAAAACTTGTGGCTAATGACAAGCATATTACGGTAGCAAATGCTATCAGCAGTTACAAGCAGGATATACAGGATGTCATTGACTGTATGTGGAACGAGTTGACCCTGAAATATGAGCTTCTGGAGCATGGATTACATTATGATGCAGAGGTTAGGCAGCAGGTGAAGGACAAAGATGAAATCATCAATGATGTTCATTTTACTCCCTACCGTCTAAATCTTGCAAAGCTTGGCTTCAAGCTATACGATGATGTGTATTTGTGTGATGCCAATACAGGTAGCGATACGCATCATGTAGAATGGTTACGCCCTGTTGACATTACTTTCCATAAGTATTCTCCCTATATCATTGGGGGTGAGCCTGTTCCACTGAATGAGAAGTATCACGAAACGTGGACACCATTCCCATATCATAACCACAGCAGTAAGCCCAACCCATCTGATGAGGAAATAGAATCATGGGCTCAGAACAATAGGAAGTTATTCTGGGAAAATAAGCTTTGGGGAACAAATGGTACTTATGCAGACCGTTTGCTCCAAATTCACCAGTTCCCCGATTTGTTCATCCAAGCTGAGCATACCGCCCAGGTTGATAAAATGGTGAGCCGACAAGTGCAGGAGGACTTCAAAGACCACTGCATCAATATCCTGGCATGTTCTACCACAATGGAAATGGGTGTTGACCTTGGCGACCTCGAATTAGTTATGATGACATCTGTTCCACCGATGCCATCTAACTATAAGCAGAGAGCTGGACGAAGTGGCCGACGCGGACAGGTTCGTAGTGCTTGTGTTACTCTTTGTGGATCTGATGCCGTTGGTATCAGGACTCTTTTAAATCCGATGGAGAATGTTATTCTACGCACAACAAGCACTCCGACTGTTGACTTAAATAGCGCACAGGTCATTCAGAGACACATTAACTCTTTCCTTATAAGGGAGTTTGGAGTGTTTGGAATGGCAGGTGGAAGCGTCAACGAACAGGTAATTAGCTATTACACCAATTATGAGATTGTTCCTGACGGTAATAGCAATCACTTCAAGATTAAGAGAAAGGTTGATCACTCGCCAGTAAGTCCTCTCGATGGACTTGGTGACGAGACGGGAACACCATATGAGACTTTCAATATCAAGTGTAGTGAGGCTCTGGATGATAAGCTAAGAAGGAAGCTACGAATATTATTGAATGGAACCATCTTCAGCAGCCGCACTCCACAGAGTGTTGTGGCAAAAGCTCGTGAAATGAACGAGAACTGCTATGCTGAATTGGAATTGCGTATTCAAGACTATGCAGAACCCTACAGAAAGGCGAAGAGTCCAAGACAACAGGCTTTCTTTGAAATGAAGTTTATTGAGCCTTTGGCTGCTCGTCTGCTTTCTTACTGGGCAACACACCGTTTCACTCCAAATGCCAATATGCCTGTGAACGTGATTGAGTTTGACATCAACTCGTCATCGCAGAACACATATTCGTTGATAACGGTGTCCAATCCTTCTTATCCATTAAGGACGGCTCTTTCACAGTATGCTCCAGGCAATCCTATTGCCCGTGATGGAACGGTACGTATCGTTCGTGGTATCAGATACACTAATTTCTTCAAGCCAGAAGTGACCTTCAAGAAGCTCTACTTTAACAGGGAGCAGGTTGTTATTGACACCAAAGACGAGCTGGAGAACTTGGAGAAATGGCGTGTTAGCGCAAGTACAGAACTGGATTTGCTACAGCCAGCTGAGTTTATTCCAGACATGAACGAGTCTGCTAACCGCATATTGGACAATAATGTCTATACCCGTGTAAGTGCCCAGCTCATTGGTGCTGACGAATGGAAGCAAGACAGGATAGAACCACACTTGTTTGACTCTCGTAGCAGTCGTGAAAGTGGGAATGGTCAGATTCTGTACTACAATGAAGGTACGGGATTTGGCTACTGCCATTGTACGAAATGTGGTAAGACTGTTCTGGAGAGCTGGCCAGCAGCATCTTCAAGTGACCCTGATAAGTTGCCGTTAGAGATGAACACCATACCGTCGAAAGACGATGATAAGGAAAATTTCCACTTCTCTCTAATAAAGAAAGGAAATAAGCCTAACTATTGTATGGGCTGTAACAGCAGGGAATTTATCAAGCGTAACGTTGTTCTTGGAGATACCATCCAAACAGACTATACGGAGATAAGAATCCGTCATTTTAAGAAAGACTGGATTAACGGTCGCAGTGAAGAGGAAAATCTGCTGATTACCCTCGGACTTCTGTTCGCACGAGGACTTGCCGAAGAACTGAATGTAGAGCGTACTGACCTTGATTTTACCATTACCCCTAATGGTCATATCTGCATTTTTGATGCTAATCCGGGTGGTTCCGGCTACTCGAATCAGTTGGCAGCAATGGACATGCTGAAATCTGTGATTGAACGTTCGCGTTCAATCTTAGAGGCTGCAGAGAAGTCTGGAAACAAGGAAGCATTGATAGACAAGTTTACGCTCCACTACGTTAATCGAATAGATATTCAAGCAGCTAAAGCTTGGATCGAAGAGGAAAGAGCAGCACGTAAAGTATTACCAGATCCTGTTAAAGAAGTGTTTGGAGATACCGTTACAGAGACCTCTCTTGCTAAGATGCAACGTGCATTTGTCACCTCACAGAATGAAACCATTCTATTTGTGGATGACGATTATGACAACTGGGAGTATGAAGGAACTGACCACTGCTGGAGAGGACAGTTCCTGAATCACTTTGCGCCTCATGGCCAGCTGACTTCCTTCTGTGTCGCAGAGTGTTCTGATAATCGCATGACGGAACCAGTTCGTGACATGGTGCGTTCCATCAAAGGATGGGCCAACGAAGTGCTGCATATCAAGAATCCTTATGTAGATAAGGGTATCTTTCCACTTGCATACGTTGATGGAAGGTTGTATTTTACCAACAACCCCAATCATATCACCCTAAATGATAAATGGGGAAATGGTACTATCTACTATATCCGTACTAATAACATTGCGGCTACTGCAGATTTCATAGATACGTCTGTAGAGGAGAATACGACTAAGATATTCAAATTGACCGATGATGACACAACTATCATCAAGACATCTGAATTGGGTCAGCTAATCAGGAGCAAGTCAGGCCACCTGATTGATCATTTCATCGAGCATTGCAAGGCACATAATGAAGAAACGGTCAGTGTGAGCTATCAGGATGAGCATATGAAGAGCATCCTTTCGATGATTCTTACTTTGCAGACAGCCGGTTACTTCATCAAGGAAATCGGCAATCCTTTCACGATGGAGTTCAAATTGGAAAGGTATGACTCAGATAGCGGTAAGTGGGACAGCATGACTGCTAATCTTCCATCGTCATTCACAAAACAAATAACTTCGACTGAGAAAAAGCTCGGAAGAGATGAATGGCTCGGAAGTCTTGCAAAGAGCTGGCAGGATGACTTGGACTACGAAGAGCAGATAGAAGGAACAGTCCTGCCCATATGCTCACAGCCCAAGAATACGCTGACTCACTGGCGTGTTTTATCTTTTGAATGTGCAGGAAAACGTCTCAGTATCTATCCCGATGGCGGTCTGATGAACGGATGGTCAATCTACAATGCCCCTGGCCAGTTCCATCGTTATGACACTGCTACTATCACCCATGATACGGAGATTGACCTCTGTCGTAATCAGGAAATCAAGTTTGACGTAACAATTGAAGAGATATAGTTGTATTATGACGATTAATGAGCTTATAAATAACTTTACCGAACAAAATACGGACTGAACGGTGACTCCAAACAGCAAGAGCTGTACAAGTGGGAAATTATTTCAAAGTATCATGATAAACTTGATGCTGACAGCTCTGACTTTGCAAAGAATATATCGGAAATGAATTTCCTCAATTTGTGGTATTCGGGCAATCAACGTACTGCTGTGCAGAATTTCCTGAAGTATGAACCCGAAGAGTACCGTTCTTTGCATCGACTTCTTTATGATGAGACTCAGCCTCTTCAAAAGCGTGTGACAGCATTTATTGATGGCAATGATAGTCTCTGGAACACGAAGATAAAGCAGTATTTTCCTGATAAGGAAACGAGTTCCTGTTGTGACGAGCGTTTAATCAGCTGTTTCCTTGCTGTGAAATATCCAGAGAAATATACATTCTACAAAAATGATGT
>CACZXN010000093.1 GCA_902785075.1 uncultured Bacteroidales bacterium
AGAGTTTGTCGATGCCTCACCACTGATCACCCCTCAAGGCAATCTGCTGTTGACGGGCGGCACTGGGAAGAAAGAGAATCCCAGCCACAATTTCTACCCGCTGGCTCACGTATTCCTATTCCATTTCGGTAGTGACGAGTTCTGCGATGAGTTCGTTATTTCCTCATTCCTCAGCCCAATCCCCTGGTTGTTAGGTAGCATCCTCTTGTTGGCAGTTGCCATTATCTGTATCTACCTCTTTTACAGACAGCCCAAGCAGGAGCAGACGGTTGAGAAAGAGGACGAAACGCCTAAGACACCTGACCCCAAGGAAGCTGCCAATACAGAACTCATGCAACGCATCCACCATCTGGTAGTTGAAGAAAAGCAGTTCCTCAACAGCGATCTCACGGTATCAGCCTTAGCCAAACAAATAGGTACGCATCGAAACAACATCTCTGCATGCGTAAACCTCATCAAAGGCTGCAACTTCACACAGCCGTACATTCAGGGCTTTAACGGGTCAGACACCAGGTGATTGGAAGAAACAGCAATCTTCCCAGACAGAAACAGAAGAATAGCAATCGACTAACAATTTGCAAAACGTTAGTCGATTGTTACCTTTTCAGCCCCTTTATCCCATTTTATTTTTGTAGTTTTGCAGAAAATCATACGAATACTAAAGCGTTATGTCACGACTGCAAGGCTATTACCTAACGAAAAAGAAGGCATGGATAGTCCTCTTTTTCGTGCTGGCAGTACCACAGATGGTATTGGCAGGCCATCCTATTGACGGCTCCACCAATGCCCCCGCAAGACAATCGATGGTCTGGGCTTTGAAGACAAACCTGCTCACAGATTTGGCAGTGATGCCGAGCGTAGGACTGGAGGTGAACCTATCCCAAAAACTTTCCTTGGGCATCAGCGGCACCTACGGCTGGATGGACGACCAGCCTTGGCATGACAACATTCGCCTTGCCACAGCCGACATGGAGTTGCGCTATTGGTTTGGTAATAATAGCAGAGCTCTCCTTAAGGGGCTTCATGCAGGTATTTATGGTGCCGTATATCGTTACGACTTCCTATTTGGCGGCAAAGGAAACCAGGCAAAGATTAACTGGGGTACAGGCGTCAGCGGAGGATACACTGTTCCTTTGGGAGATTGTCTCAGTATCGACTTTGGTTTATATATCGGATACATCGGTGGTAAATACAAGAAATACGAAATGAGTGATGACAAATACCACCACTATGTATGGACAGAAGAGAAATCAGCGCATTATTTAGGGCCCACCAAGGCAGAAATATCTCTGATATGGTTATTCAGTAGAAGTTTGCGGTCCAAGAAAGGAGGTAAACCATGAACAAAAGGTGTCTGCACATCAGCTGTTGGGGAGCCTTGATCGCTCTATTCCTTCTGGCATCATGCAAGATGGACATGCGTGAACTGTGCAATGATCATACTCATGCCACCAATGTACAGGTCACCTTAGAATTGGAGTTGTCATCCGATATAAGTTTTGATTGGATCTCCGACTGGGTATATGAATGGGACGAGAAAGACGATTCCATCTGGGGCGGTATAGGATATACTAAGCCAACAAGTTTCCAAGTGCGTCGTTACTTTACTGGTAACGATCCCAACTTACCTCATACAACTGTAGACGCTTTTTCCATTAATGATACCTGTTTTAACCGTACGTTCTCTATTGGTTATTACGACTTACTCATGTGGAGTGATATCGATTCAAAGGATGGAACTCAGGTGTTGGTAATTAACGAGAGTAAGGACTCCGTAACTGCCACTACTACAGGAACACGAGGACTGTCGCGTTCTGTATTCCAACTGGTAGGCACGCGCGAACTTTATGAGGGAGATGATGTTGTTGGCCTGAAAAACCAACCAGAGATTTTCTATTCATCTTATAATGAGAATATCTATATCTCCGGAGATACAAATGACTATGATTATAATGCCGACAAGGACAGCTATACCATGACCATTGACACCCAAATGTATCCGTTAGTATATATCTATCAGGTCCAGATAGTGTTACTTAATAACGATGGCCGCATCAAAGGTACCAATGGTAATGCTGCCATAACGGCAATGGCCAGTGGCACGAACCTGAACACAGGGCATACTAACAATATCCCATCGATCGTCTACTTCAATACCCGCCTAAAACGAGATGTCGAGGTCGATGGAGAGATTTGTGAGGTCATCGGCAGTAAATTCACTACATTCGGATTGTGCGATATGGAACCTTATACACGTTCAGGTACAACCTATACAGGATCACGGGGGGATTTGGCCAACTATCTGCTCTTCGATTTGATTTTCAGCAACAATAATGTCAAGACCTATTCTATAGAGGTTACGGACCAGTGTCAAAGCCAGGCTCATGGTGGTCTTATTACAGTATATGTCGATTGTAGTAATCTTGAGATACCTGAGGAACCCGGGTCGGGAACTGGAAGCCTTTTCCTTCCTACTGTTGAGGACTATCAAGATGTACATTGGGAAATTGAATTATAATTTGCATGATAACATAATAACGATTTAGAATATGAAAAAGAAAGGATTTATTATGAAAAAGAAAGGATTTATTTTTTTGTGGACAGTTTTAGCATTCATTGTGAGCTGCACCACTAACGATCAGATCAATGCTCCTGACAATATCAGGAATATCGCTCAGACACCTATTGGGTTTAGCGTCCAGAAACAGAACATCACGCGCTCTGCAAATATGGAGACAGTCAAGCACTATAATTTTGGTGTTTGGGCATGGAAAGTACAGGGTAGAAACGAGCTGACTGATGCCGAAGTTATGAACAACTATTTAGTAGGCTACTCAGATGGGGTTTCGAAAGGCTACGACAATACGAATGCCTCAACTTGGTCAAGTTCAAGTGGAACTGTTTATGACCAGAAGTCTCCATGGTTCTATGAGAAGTTGGGAACCGACGAGTACACCTACACTGGAACTGATGGGTTTTATACTGCTGATCAGACAGACTTCATGTCAGCAAATGGAAAGCAGTATCTCCGTTATTGGGATCAAGGGTATGTCAAGACCAACTTCTATTGCTATACCCCTTACGATGCTGATGTCACGTTCACGAAAGATGCCACAACCAGCACCATGACATTCGGAGGGGCTAATACCATCCGTGACGGTTATGAAGAACCTGTGAACACGGCCTATGCAGCTGTCACAACGGGGGACGACCAACATCCAGCTTACGATCGTTCATTGTCTGAATTCATGTATGCAGGTGTTCAGGCCTCAAACGATGACCTAAGTGATGTTACTGTTCCTTTCAAGCACATGGGTGCCCAACTATTTATCCGCTTTTATGAGGACATTCGAGGCTACAAAGTGGAGATTATCGACCTCGGAGCGGATAACGGAACGATGGCTAATGGTGCCACTACCGACATGGCATCTGGCATTCAGGCAGCTCCGTCCATCTTGTCAGGTACAACCTATTCCAAAGGCTCTTATTATACCACCCAGGGGGCAACGATTAGCTTCGAAGAGGCAACTGCCACTGCCAACTATACTGCCAACTGGACTGGCAGCACATCCGTACAGACGCCCTTGATGTTCAAGATTCCTCAAGCAGGTCTTTCTACAGCAAACGATGCACCTGCAAATCTGACAGATTACGCAGGTCTTGGAACAACTACTCATAAGATCATCAAGGAATCTGAAACCACTGGTATCCAGGAGTACAGCTATTCACCCACGATCTATTATCCTGTGGCCCAACCTACAACCAGCACAACGGGACTCACCTTCCATATCTCCTACCGCCTTATTGCAGAAGACAACAAAGAGGTTATCACGGTTCATAATGCTACTGTTCACGTGCCCGTCTCAGGTATCATTGTGGAAGGCACTAACGATGCGTCAACAGCAACTGCATATATCACTGCTTGGCAGCCTAACGTTAAATATACCTATACATTCAAGTTCACGACAAACTCTTCTGGCACAACTAATCCTACTACAGCCATCGATCCAACAGATCCCACGCCAAGCACCGTATCATCTTTGTACCCAATTGTCTTTGACTCTGCTACCATCGATGATTATTCCGTAAATTCATCAGAATACGTTGTTGAGAAGAATGTATCAGCTGCACCGTAACATATTGCATATTGCCACCGCCTTGCTGATTGTGGCCTGCTCTTCCGACAGCACGTTGGAAGAGGAGAAGAAGCCTGTGCCTGTAGTGGACGATCAAAAGCCTATGGTGTTCAGTACTTCATCTTCTGAAGGCGCAGCCACCCGAGCCTCGTCTCCTTTGGAAACACTGCACGATAACTTTAAGGTTAG
>CACZXN010000094.1 GCA_902785075.1 uncultured Bacteroidales bacterium
CAAAATCATTCAAAACAAAACAATGAGAAAAGCAAAACCAAAGAAGCGTGTGATCCTGCCGGATCCCGTGTTCAACGACCAGAAGGTCTCAAAGTTCGTGAATCATCTGATGTTCGATGGTAAGAAGTCGAAGTCATATGAGATTTTCTACAACTCTCTGGAGATTGTAAAGGACAAGATGAAGGATGCAGAGAAGGCTCCCCTGGAAATCTGGAAGCAGGCTCTGGACAATATCACTCCTCTTGTAGAGGTTAAGAGCCGCCGTATCGGTGGTGCTACGTTCCAGGTTCCTACTGAGATTCGTCCTGACCGTAAGGAGAGCATCTCAATGAAGAACATGATTGCTTTTGCACGTAAGCGTAGCGGCAAGTCTATGGCCGATAAGTTGGCTGCTGAGATTATGGATGCCTTCAACAACCAGGGTGGCGCATTCAAGCGTAAGGAAGATATGCACCGCATGGCTGAGGCTAACCGTGCATTCGCTCACTTCCGCTTCTAATTAAAAGGTTAACAGGAAAATAAGGAAACAATGGCAAAACAAGATTTGCATTTGACCCGTAATATCGGTATCATGGCTCACATCGATGCCGGTAAGACAACTACTTCAGAGCGTATCCTGTTCTATACAGGTAAGACCCACAAGATTGGTGAGGTGCACGATGGTGCTGCTACCATGGACTGGATGGCTCAGGAGCAGGAGCGTGGTATCACTATTACTTCTGCTGCTACTACCTGCAACTGGAAGTGGAACAACAACAACTACAAGATCAACTTGATTGATACTCCGGGACACGTGGACTTCACCGCTGAGGTAGAGCGTTCACTTCGTGTGCTCGATGGCGCTGTAGCTACATATTCTGCTGCTGATGGCGTTCAGCCTCAGTCAGAGACTGTATGGCGTCAGGCTGACAAGTATAACGTACCCCGTATCGGTTATGTGAACAAGATGGACCGTTCAGGTGCTGACTTCTTTGAGACTGTTCAGCAGATGAAGGACATCCTGGGTGCTAACCCCGTTGTGATTCAGGTGCCTATCGGTGCTGAAGAGAACTTCAAGGGTCTCGTTGACCTGATTAAGATGAAGGCTATTCTGTGGCACGATGAGACCATGGGTGCTGAGTATGACGTTGAGGATATTCCTGCTGATCTGGCTGCTGAGTGCGACGAGTGGCGTAATAAGCTCCTCGAGACTGCTGCTGAGTTTGACGAAGCTCTGATGGAGAAGTACTTCGATGATCCTAACTCAATCACTGAGGAAGAGATTATCGCTGCTATCCGTAAGGGTACTATCTCAATGGCTTGCACTCCTATGCTGCTTGGTTCTTCATACAAGAACAAGGGCGTTCAGCCTCTGCTTGACTATGTTTGCGCTTTCCTGCCTTCTCCTCTGGACACAGAGGCTGTGATTGGTACCAACCCCAACACTGAGGAAGAGGAAAGTCGTAAGCCCAGCGAGGATGAAGCTACTTCAGCTCTTGCATTTAAGATTGCAACCGATCCATATATGGGACGTCTGGTGTTCTTCCGCGTTTACTCAGGTAGCGTGAAGGCCGGTTCTTACGTTTACAACCCTCGCTCAGGCAAGAAGGAGCGTATTAGCCGTCTGTTCCAGATGAACTCTAACAAGGAAATTCCTATGGAGTCTATCGACGCTGGTGATATCGGCGCAGGCGTAGGTTTCAAGGATATCCGCACTGGTGATACCCTCTGTGACGAGGAGAAGCCCATTGTGCTGGAGTCTATGACCTTCCCCGATACCGTAATCTCTATCGCCGTTGAGCCTAAGTCTCAGGCTGATATTGCTAAGCTGGATAACGGCCTGGCTAAGTTGGCTGAAGAGGATCCTACCTTTACTGTACGTACCGACGAGCAGAGTGGTCAGACCATTATCTCTGGTATGGGTGAGCTTCACCTCGATATTATTATCGACCGTCTGAAGCGTGAGTTCAAGGTAGAGTGTAACCAGGGTAAGCCTCAGGTTAACTATAAGGAGGCTATCACCAAGGAAGTTGAAATCGAAGAGGTTTACAAGAAGCAGTCTGGTGGTCGCGGTAAGTACGCTAAGATGCTTGTTAAGGTTGGTCCTGTGGACGAAGATTACGATGTCAAGACCAATGGTGGCCTGCAGTTCGTTAATGAGGTGAAGGGTGGTAACATTCCTAAGGAGTTCATCCCCTCAATCCAGAAGGGCTTCGAGGCTGCTATGAAGAATGGTATCCTCGGTGGCTATCCTGTTGATTCTCTGAAGGTGGTTGTTGTTGATGGTGGTTTCCACCCCGTTGACTCTGACCAACTCTCATTCGAAATCGCTGCCCAGATGGCATACAAGGAGGCTTGTGCTAAGGCTAAGCCCGTGCTGATGGAGCCTGTGATGAAGCTTGAGGTTGTTACTCCCGAGGAGAACATGGGTGATGTAATCGGCGACTTGAACAAGCGTCGTGGCCAGGTGGAAGGCATGGAAGAGGCTCGTAGTGGTGCTCGTGTCGTTAAGGCTCAGGTGCCCCTGTCAGAGATGTTCGGCTATGTAACTGCTCTGCGTACCATCACTTCAGGTCGTGCTACCAGCTCAATGGAGTATGATCACCATGCTCCTCTGTCAAGCGCTATCGCTAAGACTGTGCTCGAAGAGGTTAAGGGTCGTGCTGACCTCGTATAAGCAAATAAAAGGGTGCTGCTGAGCAAATGACTCTTTAGCAGCACCCACTTAATATTAATAATTAAATTAGTAAAAGACAATGAGTCAGAAAATTCGTATTAAGCTGAAGAGTTACGACCATAAGCTCGTGGACAAGTCAGCAGAGAAGATTGTGAAGGCCGTGAAGGCTACAGGTGCTGTTATCAGCGGTCCTATTCCCCTTCCCACTCACAAGCGTATCTACACCGTTAACCGCTCTACCTTCGTTAACAAGAAGAGTCGTGAGCAGTTCCAGCTCTCAGACTACAAGCGTCTGATCGACATCTACAGTTCAACTGCAAAGACTGTTGACGCTCTGATGAAGCTCGAGCTCCCCAGTGGTGTTGAGGTTGAGATCAAGGTATAGTAAATACTTTATTCAACTATAGAGGATCCCAGAATCGTAAGTCGATTCTGGGATCTTTCTTTTGTCCATGATGTTTTTTGTCTTCGCTTATTCTTTTTTGCCTGTTTTTGAGTAAAGTGTTATATTTGCGTTTAAGTGTCTGTGAGATAAGACTTTAGATTCTATGGCACTTTTTCTCAAAGTGTCATAGGCATTTTTTTTATCGAAAACCGCCATACTTTTGGGGTAAAAATGCCATAGTTTACGGTGTAAAGTATGGCACTTGCGACATCAAAACAAGTTGAATTGATGTCGTAAGACTATGACTTTATGTTCGTAATACCTATAGTAGTGATAATTGTATGGCTATTTATAAAAAATATTAAATTATGTTATTTTACAGGGTGTATGTATAGGATTATTCAATAATAATGTGTACCTTTGCAGCCGCAAAAGTGGTTATTGCGCTGGCAGAATGCTAACAATACGCTGAAAAAGAGCAGTTTATGACTCCAAAAGGTAGGAGTGGGCTGTTTCTTCTTTTCGTGTGTATATAGGTGTTTAAAAGGCAAAATGACACTTAAAACGAGAATGATTAACAATTTTATTTATAACTTATTTATTTTAAATTTTAAACTGAAATGCCAGGATTATTAGGAAGAAAAATCGGAATGACATCCGTTTTCAGTGCCGACGGTAAGAACGTACCGTGCACTGTTATCGAAGTTGGTCCTTGCGTTGTGACCCAGGTCAAGACAGTTGAGAAGGATGGCTACAAGGCTGTTCAGCTCGGTTTTGGCGAG
>CACZXN010000095.1 GCA_902785075.1 uncultured Bacteroidales bacterium
TAGGGATGGCTGTTCCCCACGGGCCTTTCTCATCAGGTGCATCCGTATCATCCTCGGAACTGGCTGTTATGTCGCCTTCGCTGACTTTTACTTCTTCAATTTCTCCCCAAATATCAAGATACTTGTCGGCTTGATAAACTGGTGATCCATATGTGTCCCAGGTGTACTCTTTCGCCTTAGGGTTATGTAAATCTTCAAAGGTATCGCCTTCAAAAGGCTTATGTTTCAGTTTATCCCATTTCAGACCTATATGAACTCTACCATTATTAGCGAAGCCTGCCGTAATATAAAAGCGGACGATTCCTACTGATTCGAAGTTGGGCTTCAAACTGGCAGGCAACACGTAGTCGGATGAACTAGTTAAACGAAGATACTCTTTATTTCCATTACTATCCAGACCTCGGTAATAAACACGAGTCACATCAACGTGAAGGTTTGTAGGGCTGACCGTCACATTGCCGACGGGTTTGATACTAAAAAAAGGAGAACCACCATAATCTTCGCGCTCCACCTTACACTTTCCTTTAATAGTGAGGGCTGGCAGCTTAGCAGAATACTCTGTGTCATCATCTCTTGTGCTTCTAACTGTCTGGGCAGGAATAGTAATGATAAACTCATCATTCGTAGCCCATACATGGCCCTTACCAGAAAAGTCTCCCCACCCCCCGTAGTTTTTCACACTGAATTCCGTCAGTTTGAAGTCCATATCAACCACGGCTTTCCTTGAGTCGCCACTGGCCCATGTGCCTAAGGACATCAGGAGCACTAATACCATCAGCAAGGTTTTAAAGTATCGCATAGTCTGAGGACATAATTTGTCTTGATTATCCATAGCTTGAATACCCTATTTGTTCTTAATCTATTTTTTTTCCACATTCTGTACAGAATCGGTTCCCTTCTATCAGGCGTGCGCCACAATAGGAGCAGACAGCACGTTTAGGCTCTGCTTCTGACACAGATTCTCCCTTTTTCTCTTCCATAGCGGCACGTTGCTCCAGTCGTTGATTGGTATATGCCACGATTTCCTCAGCAGTAAACTCTACCCCTTTGGAATTCGTAAAACGGTCGTAAGTCTTGTTGGCCACAAGAAACTCCTCTTTCAGTGTTACAGGATCCAATACCACCACATTCCCAGCATGTGTCACTTGCATCAGGTGGATGGCCGGTAAATACTTCTCTTGTTCTTTTTCCATATTATGTATGTCCTTTCGTGATTATTCAAAAAAACTTCAAAATTCTACTTGAATATTGCCAACTTGCATGCCTGCATGAGTCCAGAATGATTTTGATTTACTTCCGATATCAGAGAACTTTTCATCGACGCCATTCTGAAGGAAACTCTTTGTAGTATCAATAAGCGACTTCTTAACACTTGCTTCTCCTTTGATGATGTCAACGGTGGTATTTGCTATTGTGTCAAGACCTGTTTTGCCTCCGATATTTTTTAAGTCCTTATAATTGCCTGTGGAATTGATCTTCGACTTTCCGTACTCAGCACCGCCTTTAATGGCTGTACGAGCGATAGTCTTCACAACTGTCTCACCTTCATTAATACAATCGCCCAACTCTTCTGCTCCAGCAATTAATGCTAAACCGCCATCTGCTACAGAAGCCGCATGCGCTCCACCTGTTGCCTTGGAATATGAACTTATTGTCCTGAGGGCCCACTTACTTCCTTCACGAGCCGCATAGGTTGTCTTATAAGCAATATCCCAGTTTCGTTCAATGCGTCTATTACGCTCTTGGTCAGGCTGGAGTTTGTTTGTCATCTCATCATCCATCATTTTTCGTGCTTCTTCTGGGGTGGTCACATCCCTCATCGAGGTATGCTCACGCACATAGGACTGATGTTTTTTATCTCGTTCTTTGGTGGCTTTCTCGAACTCATCCTGACGCCAGCGCCACGACTTATAACTCTCACCTTTTTGGGGCTTCAAATACTCTTTGACACCTCTTTGGCGCAAGTCTTCCTGGATCTGTCGGTTAACAAACTCTTCCTCAGATTCACCCTGGCGTTTCTTCATACCTGAAACATTCTCTACCACCGTCTTCTTAGCTTTCTTACCCTTACGGATAATCTTAACAACGGCCCAACCGATCAATCCTCCTACAATAATTGGTATGGCTGGTGAGGTGCCTCCATCGTCGCTGTCAGAATTGCCAGTGGTAATTGCTGTTGCGCCTCCGCCTGCCTCTTCGATGATCGCCGCATCCTTCTCCGATGCCCAGTGATAACAATAAACGGCATCCATGTTGCAGCACGACAAGATGATGTACATCTTCCTATCACCTTCGTCATCATTAGTGTAACCTGCCTCTTTGGGCGATACCACATTGTTTTTCATAACTGTGTTGTACTTCTCACCACTGGGAACTACAATGATTTGGTAGTTGTCATCATCTATTAGTGCACCAGGAAGTTCTGTATCGTTTGTAATACCCTGTCTTTCCCAGTTGTCAGCATTCCAGCCAAGACTCTTGTATTTGATGGTAGCTCGTGCCCAAATGGCATTCTCACGTGGACCATCGTCTGGATTCGATGTTAGCTCGTAATTCACTGCCACCTCGTCGCCAGGATGGTAGATATTCTTCAGACCTTTGGCGATGCCCTGAGCCGTTGCGTTGTACGTTTTCCCGTTATGTCGGTATTCGCGTTCCAGTTGGAATACACCCTTGTCGTACTGACGCCGTTCCGTTACAACACCTCCATCGTCATCGCGTTCATACTCATGAGCCCCATATACGGCAGAACTATGGAATACCCAGCAGAAGTCTTCTGTTTCTTTTATCACCTTCTTAGCCCGAACAAGCTCATAGACAAAATAGACGATAGGGGTTGTAGGCTGTGCAACGCCGTATGACGATGAAAGTGCGATGCCAATGTAGCGATATACTTTCTTTTTCTCCATCTTGGCATTGAGCATACCAAAAGGTATCTGCCATATCTGTTTGTCGCCAGACTTAGTGAAGGTGGCATACGATTTTTCATCTACAGAGATACTACTGGTATTCTCTTTACGACTAACGGGCAGAACTTTGGCTCCTCTTTTCACACTGGCCTCACCATTTCCGTCAACAACGGTTACGTTGGGTACGGTCGAAAAGGTGTCTCCATGTTTGCAGGTGGTTTTGATACTTAGCTCCACCTTTAATTCTGTCGGCCCCTCTATGAAATCAGGTAAACCTTTGATGATTAGTTTTGCTGTCATACTTTCGCCGTAATGGTCATGAGCTAATGTTGCATTCTTTTGTTTTTCAGGGTCATCCTTGTAGCTCGATAAGTATTGCCCAACAATAAACTTCTCTATCTTGATAGCGTTTTGATCAAAGGAATAATTGATCTGTACATTGTTTTCGCGACCAGCGACTCCCATAGATTTATACTCCTCAGATGGCATGTTATGTAACTTCGTGCCAACGAGTTTCCAACATGTCTCTTCTTGAGCCTGCATGGCAGGAACCAAGAAAAAAGTAATAATCGCTACAAAATGTCTTAAGAATAATCTTTGATTCATTGCTTAGGAATTCTTTAGTTCTTATTCCGCATGATAGGTTCGTTCTGAGCGCTTATAGCCCCAGGTAATGAGGAGCTCTTTGCAGCCTGGCTTTATCCATACGATGCATTCTGCATACTCTGGGAATCCATCGGGATGCTTGTCGTGATTCTGA
>CACZXN010000096.1 GCA_902785075.1 uncultured Bacteroidales bacterium
TATGAAAGAAAATCGGATTATTGCATCGGCCCTTATAGCACTGGGCATCTTGTGTATGGGATGGTTTATCAAGGCTGGCATCGACAACTTTGCCAACAAAGACCGTAAGGTAACTGTAAAGGGATTGGCAGAGCGCGAAGTGCCTGCAGATAAAGTGACGTGGAGCATCGGCACGAAGGTGACTGGTAACGATCTGCCTATGCTCTATGAAAACATCAACATCCAGACAGACAAGATTAAGCGGTTCTTGCGACAAAACGGTCTCGAAGAGAAGGAAATAACAGTCAATCCGCCAACCATCAGCGACTTGGAGGCTCGCGAATGGGGCGACAACCAGAAGAACTTCCGCTATATCGTCACCACGATGATTACTGTAGCGACAAACAAGGTGACAGAGGTCAACAAAGCCATCTTCAAGCAAGCTGAGTTGCTGAAACAGGGTGTGGCCATCGAGAACAGCAATCCTCAATACGAATATGCCTCATTCCAGCAGATGAAGCCAGAGATGATGGCCGAGGCTATCAAGAACGCCCAGAAGACTGCAGAGCAATTTGCCGAAGCCAGCAAGTCGGAGCTGGGTCAGATACAGACAGCTGGACAAGGACAGTTCGAAATCGAAGACCGCGATCAGAATACCCCTTACATCAAGAAACTGCGCGTCGTGACCACCATCACCTACTCGCTGAAAGACTGATCTGCAAGTCCAAAAAAGAGCTATCTTTGAAGATTAATTTGGCTATTCAAGAAAAAAGTATTATCTTTGCAGCAAATTTCCGTTTCAAAGTTTGGGATGCACGTTTCAGGGTTTGGGATGTGCATACCAAAGTTTGGGATGGAGATTTCAAAGTCTGAAACGAAAAAAGATAAGAATAGTATGGCAAATTATGTAATCAAGGAAATGCCCGCAGGTATGGGCAACGGCAAAAAAGGAAGAACCTTCCCTAAAATGCAGATCTATACGGAATTCGACTACGAAAAGGTGGTTGAACTCATTCACACCAACTCGCCCGCCTTCAGTCAGGCAACGATTCGTGGCGTTCTTGACACATTAGGGGTCGTCTTGAAGAACTATCTCCCGATGGGTCACACGATGAAGATCGATAATCTGGGTGTCTTCTCACTCGCCCTAGAATTTGCCGATGAAAAAGCGGAAAATGTCGCTCAGCAGGAGATAAAGGGGGATGAATCAAAAACAAAATATCATCACGTAAAGGTGAAGGGCGTGAACTTCAAGGTTGACAAGAAGCTGATTAAGGCCATCAACAAGGAGAACACCTTCGAACGCACATCCAGCAATGTCGTATCTCGCTCACCTTACACCCCAGAAGAGCGTCAGCAGCGCGCCCTGCAACATATCAACAAGCATGGCTTCATCACTCTCCAAGACTACGCCAACCTCAATCACCTCAGTCGCAGCGCAGCCTCGCGAGAGCTCTCCAAACTAACCTCTTCTCCCACCTCCCCCATCGCCTCCAACGGCGCCGGCTCCCACAAATTCTGGGTGCGCAGAAAATGAAGGATTTCTTTATAAATTAATGTGGAGGTCAGAATGCCTCCACACATTTTTAAGAAACCAAAGATCTATACCTGTGATTACTCATTTGAAAAATCCGTCTATCCATTCGGCCTGCTCCTTGCTGAGCCGCTTGTATTGAACATATCGGCTGATGCCGTGAGCTTCAAGTTCATCACGTCCAAGACCCTCGCCGTCGAATTTTGCCGCAGTATTTGTCAGGACAAAACAATGCATATCTGGAACGAAAGTCTGTCTCCAGTATTGTTTATCCGTTCTTTCGCAATCTGTGTCAGTAACCTCAAGACGATACATGATTTTATCATGCTCGTGGTCGGAAATAAAAAGATAGACGATATCACCACGTTGCATCTTCTTATTCGCTTTCTTCCAGAAAGCAATTCCTCGATCGCGGATGCATCCAATGTGGTCGATGAAGTCCTCCAAACCAATGAGTAAGTAGTAGTTCATTCCGAAACCTCCTTTCCGTACTTTGTGCGATACTTCATGCAATCATTATAGCATGAGTCGGCCAACAGCTGATGTATAGCTGCGTTGCCGTGTTGACGATTCATCAACAAGAGCTGAGAATCCTTCTTGTAGTTACTTGCGTCAAGCTTCCTGTCTAGAGCATCAATTGCCTCCCAGAGCATTTTATCCTTCTCGGCCATTTCTGTCTTCAAGGAATTGATTTGCACGAAGTTCAACCCACAGACTATGACTAAGATCACGATGATAACGATGTAAATTTGTTGCTTCATTTAACTTCTTGTTTATCGTTAATGGGGCAAATATACGAATAATTTCCGAATAATGGTATCATTAAGCATAAAAAATACAGAATGTGTTGGAGTTTAAGGAAAAAACAACTACCTTTGCTGCATCAAATCTTAAATAAGTATGAAAGACCAGCGAGCAAAGTTTAAAAGCAGGAAAGCATTTGCGGGGGAGAAGAAAGCCTCGATGCAACGACGGTGTGTGGATCATGACTACACCGCTCGGCGTATGTATATGGTTACAATGGTGACGGAGGGGCGGAAACCGCTCTTTGGTAAGGTGATGGGGAGAAGCGGTAGCAGGGATTTGGAGATCGATTAACAGTCATCATCCAGAGATAAAGGTGGTGGCGCTGCAGATGATGCCTGACCATCTGCATGCGATACTATTTGTAAGGGCGCAGATGGAGAAGCCGTTAGGGAAGGTGCTGCTGGGGGTTAAGCAGGCTTGTAATCAGGCGTTTAGGGAGGTGATGACGGAGGAGTTTGTTGCTGTGGCACAGCAACATGCACAACAGAGCCGCGACAATGGGCTGCTGTTTGCGAAGGGCTTTAATGATCAGATTTTGCTAAGGGAGGGACAGCTGGAGCGATGGTTAGGCTATCTGAAGGATAACCCTCGGCGGCTAATAATGAAGCGAGAGAATCCAGACCTCTTTAGAGTACAGAGGGGGCTAGTGTTTGCTGGGATTAGCTTTTCGGCAATTGGGAATCGGTTTTTACTCCAAAGGCCATTGAAGCTGCAAGTGCAATGCTCGAGGAGGATCAGCGAGGAGGAACTGAAGGCTAAGATTAAGGAATGCCTCTGGGCTGCAAGGCAAGGGGCTGTGCTGGTATCGCCTGCCATCTCTAAGGGCGAGAAGGCGATTATGAGGGTGGCTTTTGAGGAGAGATTGCCGTTGATTTATCTACAGGAGAATGGCTTCACGGATTTAGCAAAGCCTGGGGGAATGAGGATGGATGCCTGCGCAAAAGGGCAATTACTAATACTGGCTCCTTGGGAGCACCATAATGAGAGAATTCTCATTAAGAGGGGGCAATGCTTGGAGCTTAACGAGATGGCGAGGGCAATTTGCGAGGATTGAGCGTTGGGTGTGTTGCTGTGGCACAGCAACATACAGAACAAAATAGCGCCGCAGATCTCTTACCTGCGACGCTATTTATTAATAAGGTGAATCGTTAATTAGCCAATGTATGCTAAAATGACATTAACGGCCTCTTCCTCAGTCTTGCCATCCATAGAAATGACCAGATCGTAGTTACGAGTGTCGTAGCGCGAGGTGTGGGCGTTGTTC
>CACZXN010000097.1 GCA_902785075.1 uncultured Bacteroidales bacterium
AATCTGGCGATTAGCTATCTCATCGTTGGCACTGTTCAGAGCCTCTGCTGCAATACCATTAGCCCGCAACGCCTCCACCTGATCCTTCATCAACGAGATAAGTGGTGAGACGACTATTGCCGTACCTTCCATCATCAAGGCTGGTATCTGGAAACATATCGATTTACCGCCACCAGTAGGCATCAGCACCAGCGCATCCTTCCGCTGCAGCACATGATTGATTATCTCCTCCTGCAAAGGACGGAAAGAGTCGTAACCATAATATGATTTGAGTATCCGTTTTGATGTATTCATTGTTGCAAAAACTTTCAGCTATATTATAACTTTATCTTTCATGTTGTACCAAGTATCTCACAAGTAATATCACGCGTACTTATGATATATTTATTGTTTGCAAAGCAACACATTTTGTGGAAAATGTTATATAAAGGATGTCACTTCCTTTTAAACACCTTGTCATACTCATTTTTAAGCACATCTGGAGTTATATATAAATCGTCAACCAATTTCTTTGTACGACAAAAGATTGCATACTCTGATCTTCCTAGTTCCATTGCTATCTCACTCTGACTTCTGTTTTCAAGTAACAATGTACTTAATCTTTTGTCCTCTTCTTTACTCCACCTTCTACCTTTGTTGCTAGCATCAGAATGGACCTTTTTTGTTAATTCATACGATGGTTCCTGGCTTGTTGAATAACTCTGCTTACTTGGTATCACACCTCTCACACCACCTTTGGGATTGGGCACATCACCCTTATACCTTGGAATCAGGTGCATGTGGCAATGAAATACCGACTGACCTGCGGCCTCGTTGATGTTGATGCCCACGTTGTAGCCATCGGGATGGAAACGCTCGTCAACCTTCTGCTTCACGTATTGCAGCACGACGTTCATTGCCTCTCGTTCGTGGTTTGTAAGGTCGAAGTAATTAGCAACATGACGTTTCGGAATAATCAAGGCATGCCCAGGTGAGACAGGATAGCCATCATAAAAAGCGACACAAGTGGCCGTCTCACAAATGATCTCTACACGTCGAGACAATCGGCAGAAAGGACATGTCTCTCCTTCCTTGCGAGGTAATTTGTTGAAGTGCTGATATTGATAGAGTTCATAACTCTTGTTGGCTACCAGACTCTTATAGGGCAGTTTCACGTTGCACTGATAGGTGTATTGCTTGTGAATGGCATGCAACCTAAAGCCTTCTTCCGTAAGGTCCCTACGCACAGCAAAGTATGCTGTTCCTTTAGGCGATAGCAGATTGGTGACGTTCATCATCACTTCTGCTTGTGCATATGGTTCCAGCACATTCAGCACATAGTTGCATATAATAGTATCGAACTTACCTTCGGGATAGTCAGGACGATAATAATAATCATAGCCCACTATGTCATAACCCTGACGCTTCAAATCATCCGTGTCGAAACCAAAACCGCAACCAAAGTCCAAAATCTTGCCTTTCAACAATTGATGTTGCAAAAGGTAGCGTGTCGGTACGGATAATTCCGTTCGCTTGATAGCTGTCAGATACGGATGATTTATTTTCTCTGGTTCCATAGCTTTTAGTATTTCCACGTTTCGAAGCCCATATTGAGGGCTATCTGATTGATGGGGTTAAACGTTCTTTCGTAGATTTCACGAAACTTCTCCTCACTCATTGCAGCCAAATCTTTTGCTGAGTAGCCAAGAGACACAAAGTCCTCCATTACCTTCGGCTCCCTATCGGCATTGATTAAGACTTGCAAGGAATGATGCTGCAATGCTGCGAGTTTTGGCAGATAAAAGCCTAAGTCTGGCAACTTGTCGCTCTTAGATGAATTGATGCTACCATTCGATGGTATCAAATTCCATAGCAGATCATGACACACGAAACTCCACGGAATAAAATGGTCAAGATCATAGTCTTTTGGATGTAGCAACTTATCTGTATAGATACAATGAATAGGGCCTCCTATCGTCATCACCATATCCCAATAGTTATGCTGCTTTGTCAATGAGTTTCTGACTTCAGGACGTATCAGTTTATTTGGAATGGCTGGCACATTGGGATTCCTTGTTTGTAGAAACAATGTCAGATTCCAATAGGCAAAATCCACCAGAATATTATAGTGAGTATGCAGATAAGCATCCCAAGCCTGATTCAGAACGATATAGAAATCCGAGCCATCTTTATACAAAGCATAAAGACTTCCATTCTCCAATGTCTGGGAACGTCTGACCATCTCCTTGTCATCAGAGGTGTCAATCCACGGACGCAAAAAGCGATAGGGAACATTCAACGTTAGCGTTGTTAGTAATCGCTTTATCTGCTTGTCTTCCAGTCTGCTTGTTAAGCCTTCAATGATTGTTTGAGAATTAGCATCAATAGGAATCTGAGTAATGTGCTGCAATTCAATCACAATATCAAACAGCGAATCACTCTTACCAAAGGACAAACGGAAATAGTGAATAGGATACCAAGCATCAGCCACCATTCTGATGACAATATCCCACACACTAATTCTCGGGTTGTCCGATTTCGCATGTATTTGCATAATCGATACAAACCAGAAAAATTTGTATGTCGCCACCGTATTTGAGAAAATCTTCCCAAGTCGGTTCGTGGTCAGTATGTCGGATTGCGGTATCTGCATTCTAAATTGATTCGAAAGTCTTCTTATTGATTAAGTCCATTATTTCTACGTCAAGCAGCTTTGCTGTTTTCATCAGCATCTCCAGTGGAGGTTGTGATGAATTGGTACACCACTTTGAAACAGTCGTTGGCGCACATCCCAATTCTCTGGAAAGCCAGAGATTGGACTTCTTTTTCTCTGCGAGAACCACCTTTAGGCGATTGAGGTCTTTGTTACTTGCCATTGTTGTTATTAGGATATTTGGCACAAAGATACAGTTTTTAGGCGATAATCAAGCACGGAAACCTATTAAAAGTTGTAAAAACGAGTGATTATAGTGAATTTCTTTCATTTTGTGCACTTGTGATGCTTGCTTTTATTGCAAATTTCGTAACTTTGCATCATAGTTTTGACGTATGGATTTGAATGAAGCTAACCGATTTAAGGTTTATATAATAGAATCACTTGAAGGAGATATGCATACAGGACAAAACCTATATGATTATCTCCGGCAAAGGAATGTTGATTATACTGATTACATGTTTGATGCTATGTATATTTCGGTATATGATAGGGAAACACTTCATAAAACATTGAGAATGATAGCCGAGGAAGTTGATACTAATAACTATATTCCAATTACTCAAATAGAATGTCATGGTGATCCTGATTACATCCTGTTGTCGTCCAAAGATCATGTTGGGTGGTTTGAACTCTTTGATTTGATTCGACCCATCAATATTACAGCACATAATTCCCTTCTTCTGAATCTGTCTATGTGTAATGGGAATGCTGTAATAAGAGAAATAGATCCCAAGAAAAGAGCGCCTTTTAGAGCTGTTGTCGGGCCATTGGGAGAAATACAAGCCATGTTACTTCAAGAATCATGGGAGAAGTTCTATGATGATTATTACAATGGTATAAAGAGTAAAACAGATTTTAGGCTGTTTGAGTTGG
>CACZXN010000098.1 GCA_902785075.1 uncultured Bacteroidales bacterium
GAAAGCGGATGCAAAGGTACGACTATTTTCCGAAACACCAAAACTTTTCAGGAAGAATTTTATCCAAAATATAAAAGTTTTCGCATTCTTTGACAATACCGAAAATTACACCTTATTATATTATATAAGAACACCTATAAACACCAGCCGAGTGTTGCAAAATGAGAGCCATCTATCGTCCGACAAATTCGGAATCTGTCGGGCACACACTAACACCATAAAAATTCTCGAAACTTGTTGGGGGTTCGAGTTTTTTGTATCTTTGTCCCCGAAAAAGCCAAGATTTCAAGTTCGGTGTTCCACCCAAGTTGCAAGGATACTGCAAGTGAGTTGCGCTAACTCTTGTCCGCTTGTTGTCCGGTTGATGTCCGGTAATATACTGAATAACAAATGAAGAAAAAGTGGATAGCAACAGAGTAACAACCGGACAACAATAGGTGGAAGATAGAAGGTGTATCGAAGGAAGGACAAGGCTAGAGCGAAGGAAGAGCGAGGAGAGAATGACGAAGGAACAATAAATGAATGTATAATTAAAAAAAGATAGGAGATTTTGACTATGAAACAGAAGTATGCAGCTAAGGGGCTGATCATGATAGGCAGCCTGCGTAAGGCCGGTGTTACAACCTACGTGAAGCAAGGACAAGTGATTACGCGCGTATCGAACTCGGACGAGAAACGCAGCAATACGCTGGGCCAGTTCAACCAACGCCAGAAAATGCGTCACACCACTGCATTGTGGAAGATGATGAAATACGGCTGTAAGGAAATGATGTTTACCCAACGTAAGACAGCCTATCAGAACTTTGCATCGCTGGCAAACAGGTTGCCAACGGTGTTTGTGAAACGAATACACATGACTGAGGCATCATTTCTGATGCCCGGCATACCGATAAGCGACGGCACGTTGCCGACTATCAAACTGGAGTTAGGAGAGGTGGACGGTGAACCCGCCCTGCTGACCGACCTCGAGAAGGACAAGCACTGCTATCAGGAGAAGTTATTCCTCTATACTGCCGAGCAGACTGGAGAGGACACTATTCCACGAGTACGTTTTAGTATGCGCGAGATTTTGCGAACTAAGATGACGCTGGTGGGCGAACACTTTGTACTGAAGGGTGAGGAGTTCAGCGACGACAAGAAAGGCTGGGCACTAGTACAGGTAATTGGTGAGCGCTGTTCTGCGCAAACCATTGTCACCCGCTGTACGTTCTATAAGCAGTACACCACAGAGGAGGCAATGAAAAAGTCCGCCAAGAGCTATGGCGGACTGACAGAGGCACCGTACCTGTCGCCTCAATAATGCGGCAACATCTTATCTTACTCCCTACGGCCGAAGATGCGGAGGAGGTAGATGAAGAGGTTGATGAAGTCGAGATAGAGCGTGAGAGCTCCGAGGAGAGCAAGCTTCTGAGCGCCCTCGCCGGCATCAGGAGCCTGGAGGAGCATCTGCTTGATTTTCTGGGAATCATAAGCGGTAAGTCCTACGAAAACGAGCACACCAATGTAACTAAGGATATAGGTAAAGCCTTCACTCTTGATGAACATGTTAACAAGTGTGGCAATAATCAAGCCTATCAAAGCCATGAATAGATACTTGCCAATAGAGGTAAGGTCTGTTTTCGTCGTATATCCAATCAGTGCCATTACTCCAAATGTACCTGCGGTAATAAAGAATACGGTAGCAATTGATGACGCTGTATAAATCAAGAAGATAGAAGAGAACAATGCGCCATTGATGACAGAATAGAGAATAAACATCAATGTAGCCGTAGTCAACGACAAGCGATTAATGGCAGCGCTGACACCGATGACCAATGCAAGCTCGGCAATAATCATTCCCCAAAAGAGTATCTGATTGCCGAAAATAAGCTGCAGTACACCAGGACTTGTAGCTACGCCATAAGCCGTAAAGCCAGTAATTACCAGAGCAAGGGTCATCCATACATAAACCTTACGCATCAGTACAGGGAAAGCAGAAGACATAGACAACTGCTCGTCAACAGACAGATTTTTCAATTCGAAATCGTTATAATTCATGTTATTTCCTTTCTTTTTATTGTTTAACGGGGGCAAAGATACACATTATTTTAGGTGCGTGCAAATGTTATTATTAAAAAAGAATAAAAAACTTGTTAACAAGAATATTTATTCGTACTTTTGCCGAGATATTACTTAAAAACTATGAAGAAAAAGATTATTTTGATGATCTGGGCAGCTTTGCTTTGCGGCACTGTCCAAGCACAAGCCACCTTTGTACATCCTTGGATGCAGAAGCGCGTTGCTTACTTTGGAGATTCAATTACCGACCCACGCAACAGTGGTTCGAAGAAGAAATACTGGAACTTCCTACAGGAATGGTTAGGCATCACTCCGTATGTCTATGCTGTCAGTGGACGTCAATGGAACGACATTACCAGACAAGCAGACAAGTTGAAAGAAGAACACGGCGACTCTGTTGATGCCATCCTAATATTCATCGGTACCAATGATTACAACAATGGAGTTCCCATCGGTCAGTGGTATGATGAGAAAGAAGAGCAAGTGATGTACGGTCACGGACAGCCCAAGAAATTGGTAAATCGAAAACGTCGCTACATGAATATGGACGGTAACACCTACCGCGGACGTATCAATACCGCTATCGACAAGGTTAAACGGATGTATCCTACCAAACAGATTGTCTTGCTCACGCCTATTCATCGTGCACAGTTCTATAGAAGCGAGAAAAACTGGCAGTGTACGGAAGACTACACGAACCAGTGTGGCATCTATCTGGAAGAATATATTAATGCAGTGAAAGAGGCTGGTAACATTTGGGCTATTCCCGTCATCGACATGAATGCCGTCAGTGGTCTCTATCCGATGATGGACGAATATGCGCAATTCTTTGCTGACCCAGAGAACGACCGGCTTCACCCAAATGACAAAGGGCACGAACGCATGGCTCGCACCCTTTATTATCAGCTCAGTGCCCTACCCTGCACTTTCTAACTATCCTTTGGTTTCTTTGCCGTTGTGCAAATGTTGACCAAATAGACAATGTTCATGTAAGGAATGCCTGCATGATGTTCCAAGCCAATCTCGCAAGTACGACTATTGGAGTAGCCTACTTCAATATGGTTGGCCTCTATCTGCGGACGAAGCTTACGCAAACCGTACTTGTTCAGCTCTGGGAAGGTAAAGCCGCGATCGCCAGCAAAACCGCAGCAGCCAACACCCTCCGGCAGGAACACATTGTTAGAACATAGTTTGGCAAGGGCTATCATATCCTTATCAACCCCCATTTGGCGGGTAGAGCAAGTGAGATGCAATGCTATACGTTTATCGGTTGGATGGAAGTCAAGCCGGTCAACAAGGTAAGTCATGATAAACTCGGCAGGTTCGTAAAGCTTCATCTTCTGCATTACCTTCTTCATGCGATGCAAACAAGGACTCTGGGCACAAAGCACAGGATACCTACCCTGTTCTGAAGCCTTCCAAAGCGCAGCTTCCAACTCGGCACTCTTGCGGTCGGCTATGTCGAGCATACCTTTCGACTCCCAAATCTGTCCACAACACATTCTCCACTTTCAAGTCCTTGTGCTCTTCCTCATGTTTGGGTATAGAGCGTTCAATGATGAACTGCGTCAAATCTGATGGTTTTGGCTGACGCTTCTTCTTTGGCATTGCTGTTGTCCACAATGGCAAGCCCATCTTGTTCATGCCTCGACACACACTGGTCATCAGGGATGGACCTAGCGTAACATGAGCCAAATGCGCTACATCGAGAACCACACGCAATCCCGACTTGATGCCTGCCATGTGATTGGCAGCAAACTCGCCCACTTGATAGCCCAATTTAGAGTTATTCATATCCAGCTGACGAACCAGATGCGTCAATTCGCCCGTATTAATCTTCATTGGACAAGAGGTAGAGCATAATCCATCTGTTGCACAAGTCTGATCGCCATAATATTTATATTGACGACGAAGTGTTGCTAATCGCTTGGGATCCCGACCAGTAGCCTCTAAATCACATATTTCACGTTGAACGGCAATACGCATACGACTCGACAATGTTAAGCCACACGACATACAGTTCACTTCACAGAATCCGCATTCTATACACTTGTTGGCACGTTTTACCTGTTCTACCGTTTCTTCTGCAGTCGAGAGTCCAGGTTCCATGAGATACCGGCCACCATCGGGTACACTGGCATAGTCATAGCTGAGCACAGGCAACGGTTTCAGACACTTGATAAAGCAGTCAGGATCATCATTAAAGATGACACCTTGATTCAACAATCCCTCTGGATCAAAAATGGCTTTCAGTTCCTTCATGATCTCATAGGCTTTTTCGCCCCACTCGTATTTCACGAAGGGAGCCATATTTCGGCCCGTTCCATGTTCTGCTTTCAGTGAGCCATCATAACCTTCAACCACCAACTTAGCCACATCGCGCATCATCTCTGCATAACGAGCCACCTCGTGCTCGTCAGCAAAGCTCTGGTTCAGGATAAAGTGGTAGTTACCTTCGAAGGCATGACCATAGATACAAGCATCGTTGTATCCATGATCGGCTATCAGCTTCTGAAGTTTTACGGTAGCTTCAGGCAATGATTCGATGGGGAATGCCACATCCTCGATAAGACACGATGTGCCCACAGGACGCGTACCACCCACACTGGGGAAGATACCGCTTCGGATTGCCCAATACTTGCCAAAGACAGCTGGATCCTCCGTAAACTCAGCAGGAATATAAAGGCGGAACTGTCCCAAGCATTCCTTTATCTTCTCTATCTTCTCCAGCAACTGCTCATGAGTTACACCCTTGGTCTCTGTCAGTATTGCTGTCAAGTTATGGTAATCACCAGGCTGCACACCCTCAATCTTACCCGCATCCACATCTTTCTTATATTGCAGGAATACGGGGTCGTCAACACTGTTGAGCGACATATAGTCCAGCATCTCAGCCGATTTCACCATCAAGTTCTCGGCACTCATCTTCAGGTCTTCCTCACCTGCCTTCAGCTTCTTCATGGCTACTACTGCCTCACAACTCTCCTTCATCGTCAGGAAGTAAACCATTGCTGAAGCCTTGAACTTGTAGTCATAAAGTGTCTTCATCGTCACCTCCGAGAGGAAAGCAAGCGTTCCCTCACTACCAACCATCGAATGGGCTATGATATCGAAAGGATCATCGTAAGCTATAAGTGGACGAAGATTCAGACCTGTCACATTCTTAATAGAGTACTTCTTACTGATACGGTCGGCCAATTCTTTGTCAGCCCGAACCTTGTCACGTAAATCCTCTATCTTCTTCAGGAACTCTGGATGCGACTTGCGGAAGGCCTCGCGACTCTCTTTCGAGCCAGTATCCAGTACCGTACCATCCGTTAGGATGATGCGAGCGGAAACCATCATACGGTCGCTGTTGGCATGTACACCACAGTTCATTCCAGAGGCATTGTTAATAACGATACCGCCCACCATCGCGCTTCCTATTGAAGCAGGATCAGGTGGAAACACCCGTCCGTAAGGTTTCAGGATGTCATTTACCCTAGCCCCCACGATACCAGGCTGGAGCTTGATAGTATCCTGTCCCTCACCTATTTCATACTTCTCCCAATGCTTGCCTGCTACAATGAGTACGCTGTCCGTACAGCTCTGTCCAGAGAGCGATGTACCTGCAGCACGGAAGGTAAAGGGCATCTTATGTTTCTGACACAGTTGGACTATCCGGCTTATCTCCTCTTCGCCATCACTTCGGATGACAACCTTTGGAATCTGGCGATAGAAACTGGCATCCGTTCCCCATCCAAGGGTACGAAGCTCATCGGTATAAATACGTTCAGTTGGCAGGAACTGTTTTAGGTCGTTTAGGAAATTGTTCAGCATAATCTTTGTTGGATTTTTAGTTATACGTGCATTATTTTCGGCAAATATACGAAAAAATTGTCATATTTGTTTTTTTTAATCCTTTATTTCTTCCATTATTATATTTTTTTCCGTAAATTTGCAACAATTCTTAATATAATAACTAAGAACCCTTTGTTATGTCAGCATTAATATCTGCCATTCCCATCCTACTACTCATTGTCTTGATGATGGGATTTAAAGTATCTGGTTACAGGAGTGCTATCGTCACGCTCATCGTTACAATCTTTCTGGCATTGTTTGTTACCCCCTATTTAGGCATTATTCCTGAGAAGTATGCTGAAGCATCGATATACGGCATCACGTTATGGTCTGTCATCGAAGGATTCCTGAAGGCTTGCTTCCCTATTATCCTTATTATTATATGTGCCATCTTCAGCTATAACATCCTTTGTGAGACAAAGGAAATTGAAACTATCAAGAAACAGTTCATCCAAATGACTTCCGACAAAGGATTACTCGTACTGCTTCTGACGTGGGGTCTTGGTGGTGTGCTCGAGGGTATGGCAGGCTTTGGCACCGCAGTAGCCATTCCTGCAGCCATTTTGATAGGATTAGGTTTCAAACCCATGTTCTCAGCCGTTATCTGTTTGGTGGCAAACACTGTTGCCGTAGGTTTCGGAGCAGTAGGTCTTCCAGCCACCACTCTGGCTAATCAGGTTGCTGCCAGCGGTGTAGC
>CACZXN010000099.1 GCA_902785075.1 uncultured Bacteroidales bacterium
TATGGTGTAGGGGATCATTTAAAGGATATGCTGGCTTGGCATGATGATTTAGCAGGGTGCATTGTCAGAGTTGTTGATAAGGATACGGCAAAGATTGGCAAAAAGGTTCCGGGGCTTGCCTGTGATATAGAATCTCCTGAGGTGTTGAAGGGACTTCCTGCGGGTACCTGGGTAGTTGTGTCTGCCCTGCGTTACTACGATGAAATTGTCAAGGAGTTGCATGAGCTGAATCCCCGCCTTATTTGTCCGGATATTGACCAGGCTTATACCTTGCTGCAACAGGCTGAAGCAAAGGGTTTGCTGGTCTATGGCGTAGGAGCACATCTTGCAGATATGCTGTTCTGGCATCCGGATTTAATGGGGAGGATTAGCAGGATATTTGATAAAGACGAAACGAAACAGGGGAAGAAGGCTCCAGGGACGGATATCCTTGTGGAAGGACTTGATGAACTGAAACATCTTCCTGCAGGTACAAAAATAGCAGTGTCTGCTATTCGATATTATCAGGAAATTGCCATTAAAAATGTGCTTGAGGCTGTAGCTAAGCAACGCAACCGTATTTTGCTGACAATGGCTACAGGAACGGGTAAGACTTATACGGCATTCCAAATATGCTGGAAACTGACGCAGACAAAATGGAACACCAAAGGTGTAGAGCGTGCGCCAAGAATCCTGTTTATTGCAGATAGAAACATTCTTGCCAATCAAGCCATCAACGACTTCGACCAGTTCCCTGAAGATGCGATGTGCAGAGTCACACCCAAGGAATTGAGGAAGAACAACTATAAGGTGCCAACAGCACGCAATCTTTACTTCACCATCTTCCAGACGATGATGACTTCACCTAATGCTCAAAAGGCTGAAGAACAAGGCATTACATTGCCTGAAGGCTCAAACGATCAGCCATACTACATGCAGTATGAGCGAGACTTCTTTGACTTCATTATCATCGACGAGTGTCATAGAGGTGGTGCCAATGACGAAAGTGAGTGGCGAAAACTGATGGAATATTTCGACAGTGCCTATCAGCTTGGTATGACTGCTACACCAAGAAGAAAGGATAATGCCAATACCTATGCATACTTCGGAAATCCTGTATATACATACTCGCTTAAACAAGGTATCGAAGACGGTTTCCTGGTTCCCTTCCGTGTTGACATCTCTACGAGCAATATTGACGACTACCAATATCAAGAGGGAGATAAAGTGAAGAGTGGTGAGATTGACCCTGAAAAGGTTTATTCGGAGTCGGATTTCTATAACGGCAGAATACAGATAAAGGAACGTGATGAACATCGTGTAAAAGAACTGCTGAACAAGATTGACCCAGACGAAAAGACTATCATCTTCTGTGCCACTCAGAAACATGCAATGATTGTGCGCGATATGGTGAACAAGCACAAGCGGCGCCCTGCCAACAACTATTGTGAACGCGTGACGGCTGACGACAATGAAAAGGGCGAAGCAATATTGAGAACATTCCAGGACAACGAAAAGCTGCTGCCAACGATCCTGACTACATCTTATAAACTGAGTACTGGCGTTGATGCACGTAATGTGAGAAACATCGTACTGATGCGTCCTGTACAGAACATTGTGGAGTTTAAGCAGATTATCGGTCGTGGAACTCGCTTGTTTGACAAGAAGTATTACTTCACCATCTATGACTTTGTGGGTGCCTGCGACATGTTCAAGGATCCTGATTGGGATGGTGATACTTACTGCTCCGTTTGTGGCAACTGGCCTTGCACTTGCGGGAAGCAGCCACCTCGAGAGAAAAAGCCTTGCCCTAAGTGCGGTCAGATACCTTGCATCTGCATACCAGAGCCGTGCCCCGTATGCGGCAATCTGCCTTGTACGTGTGAAGGACCGAAAACAAACCTGATAGACATCAAGTTGTCTAATGGCAGGAAGTTGTCTCTTCAAACAACATGGGAGCAGAAGATTTTCTTTGGTGACGAGTTCATCTCACTGAATGAATATGTAGATAAGCTCTTTGGCAGAATCCCCGATTTCTTCTCAGGAGCAGACGATTTGAGAGAAAAATGGTCTAACCCCGAAACCCGTGAGGAACTGCTCAAAACACTGGATGAAGCAGGATTTGCTGAGGATAAGCTGTTACTCCTGAAGAATATGTTGAAAATGCAGAAATGCGACTTGCTGGATGTGCTGGAATACATCGCTTATGAATCTACTCCGATAGAGAGGGCAAAGCGAGTTGAACTTGTGAAGAAGCAATTTGTTGATTCTCTGAATAAGGAGCAGCGTGAGTTTGATAACCTAATCCTGCAATATTACGTCAGCAATGGCTTCAAGGAACTGGGTTCTAATAATCTGAAAACGTTTATCACCATCAGGTTTAATTCGATGAGTGATGCTAAGGAGAGGTTACAAATGTCTGTCCCTGACATACGAGCACATTACTTCGAGTTGCAACGAAGATTGTATTTCACTTAACAAATGACTGGCACCTGTTTCACGGAGATGTCTGAGGTATGATGGCTGATGAAAAAAAGTAAATTTAAACAAAGCAATAATAAACTAATGAAGAAATTGAAGATTTGGAGCATGATGATGCTCATGATTATGGCAATGCCACTGATGGTGGCTTGCGGCAGTGATGGTGACGACGTGAAGACTATCAACAAGTCGGAACTGATGGGAACTTGGTACACCCTTGAAGATGATTGGGTGATAGTGATTGGCAATAGTTCAGTTGTCCAATATGAATTGTGGAAATCTGGAGGAAGCTACACCTTTAATCCGCAAACCTACACTTGGAACTATACCATTGAAGGTAACAGGATGATTAGTGATGATGGTCAATGGGCTGAGGTTTCCATCAATGGGAATAAGATGACTGTTTCTGCTAATGGGCAAACTATGAATTACTCGAAATACAATGGTACTCCACAACAGCTGCTGGATTATCTGAATGGAAAATAAAAAAATATAAGCAGGACGATGAAAAAGATGACAACAAGAGCGGGATAAGAAATTTTTTCGTATCTTTGCACAAAATTTTGAGATAAAGAGCCAGCGGCTTTTCGGATTTCCCCATCAATCTGCTACGAATTAGAAATCCACGAAAGAAGAAGGCTACCTGCTCACACCAAATAGGCGTGGGCACTGGTAGTATTCGACAAAGTGGATAGGTGTAGCAGCCTTGATGGGTTTGTTGTTTTATTATTGGTCCCACGCTCTTTTCCCCAAACTTAAAACAAAATATTATAGATGATACATACAGCAGAATTGGCGAAAGCCGTCGCTCGAACTGAGCAGGCTCGCCAGAAAAGGCGGAAGTGTTAGCCATGATCAGGTCACACGGTGCCAGGCACGCTGTTACGTAAAACAATCAGATAAAAACAATCGATCTTTGACATTGTGGCACAGAAATAAGGTGAAAAGTTTGGAACTATCGATAATTTGTCGTACATTTGCAGCAACAAAATAGCAGAAGTAATGATGAACG
>CACZXN010000100.1 GCA_902785075.1 uncultured Bacteroidales bacterium
TTATACCGAATATGGGAAGCCTGCACATTAGCAAGCTTCATCTTCGGTATTTATTGCTCGTTCACTTTCGAGGTAGCAGTTCGAGGTGCAAATGAGCAATATGTCTTGCACTCTTTGCAGAATGCAGGGGCAAAGATAGAGATAATTTCTAAAACAACCAAATTATTATCGGAAAAAATGGAGGAGTAGTAATAATACGTATCAGTTCGACGTATTTGTCAACTATAAATGCAATTTGTGAAGTATTATTGTCTTTTTTAGATGGTTTCTGCTATTTTTTAGTCTGTTTGGTTGTAAAATCGAAAAATTGTTTGTAACTTTACAACCGATTTCAGTAATAGGCAATATTGCCCCGAATAGTTTTAAAGAAAGGAGACATTATGCGCACGAACGAAGAACGACTACAGGATTTCGGCAAACGACTGCGACAAGCTCGTATCAAGGAGAAACTATCGATGGAGGAGTTGTGCCAGATGATTGGAGGCAAAGTGACCCAGCAGTCAATCTCAAAGTATGAGCAAGGGAAAATGTATCCTGACAGTAGTTTACTGATCGAATTGGCTGATGCGCTGAACGTCAAGCAAGAGTTTCTGTTCCGTCCTTTCCGTGTAGATATGTCAGCTATGGAGGTGGCTTTTCGCAAGAAAAGTTCTGTGGCGAAGAAAGAGGTTGAGTCGGTAAAGGTGAAGGTGCAAGATGGCATTGAGCGTTACATGGAGATTGACCAGATTTTGAGTATCAGTCCGAAGTTCAATGTACCGTTTGTTCGCACTCAGCTGTCGTCAGCAGAGGACATGATGAAGGAGGCGCAGGCACTTCGTAAGGAGTGGCAGTTGGGTCTCAGCCCTATATCTAATACAGCCGAACTGCTTGAAAGTAAGGGTGTCAATGTGGTGTACATTGATGGTCCCGAAGGCTTTTCGGGGTTGAGTGGTAAAGTGAATGGCAATGTGCCGTTTATTGTGCTTAACGAACGAGATGAGAACAAGCAGGGGATGGTGAGCGTTGAGCGTCGTCGCTTCACCACGATGCATGAATATTGCCATCTGCGTTATGGTGACTTGTTTCCTGCCGAGTTGGATAGTACTGCTGTTGAACGTCTGTGTGATGCCTTTGCTAGCGAGATGTTGCTACCCAGTGATGTGCTGAGAGGGCATGTGGAAGGGAAGTCGTTGATTTCGGGTAATGAACTGACTTACTTGCAAACAGTGTATGGAATTTCCGTCGATGCCATCATGCACAAGCTAAATGCGCTGAAGTTGATCAGTGGCAACCGTTACAGGGGCTATTGCATCAACAAAAACAAGAATGCAGTGCTGAAGGCTTACTTCGAGCAGTCACGCTTCAACGAGGGGAAGAGTAAATTGTTTGAGACGAAGGTCTATCGTGCCCTTGCCAATGACTTGTTGTCCGTATCGAAAGCTGCCGAATTGCTGGGCACCACAGTTAATGATATCCGTAAACACCTGAATGTAATATAGCAAGATGGATAATGAGACCTTAAATAATACTATGTTGAATCCTATTGACGAATCAATAGGCCGTCGCTTCGATGACCTAAAAGAGAGGTTTTTAGGTCTCGCAGATGGAACGGCTTCAGTTACTGTCGATTCTGATGCCATGTTGCAGTTTTATATCAACGATTCCAACAAAGTGCTGCATGCCACTGATGAACAGTTGCCAACAGTCCTTGCAGGAATCGGAAACCATGTTGATGAAATTCAGCACCCCAAAATAAAACAATTGTATTATCCACTTGTGGCTTTTGCCTATGACAGATATCAGAAGTCCCAAACAATCAAGAAACTTCAGCACGAAGTGACTTCGTTTATGGTTGGGAATCAGGATGGTTCTTTGGTGCAAACTGACCAGATAACAAATGCAAGGAATGTGATGACCGATATATTGTCGCTGAAAGAAGATATAGAAGCTGAGAACCCTTTGGAGGTAGGGAGGATTGAGTTTGAGTATAAGGAAGTCAGTTGTTATGTAACTAATTTTCGACGTGACAAAATCTTCCGATATTGGTACATTAATCGTCGACGTCATTACTCTCAGAACTTAAGCAATCGCCAAATAGCCAAAGAAATGGAAATAGAGATAAACATAGATTCAGGGTATGCCGCAAAAACAATCAGTCATATTCACAAATGGTTTGCTGGCGAATCTTCATCAACATGGCTTTGTGGCGATTACATCATGCGCACTCAGATGTATTTTTGCTATCGTGGCTACACCAATCTGCCGTTGAATTATTGCTATCAGCCACCGAACGAGCAGCAGATAATCACACTTGGTCAGCAATTACATGTAAGCACTCGCGATCAGGAAGAGGATTGACTTATTGCAAGTTATTCCTCTTTTTTTGTGTTTTCAGGTCATACTCAATTGTGTGACCTGAAGTTTTTCTTATGTGACCCAATCGTATTATCGTGTGACTCGCCCCGACCTTGCATGACCTGAGGGGTTTGTCACCCCTATCTCAACATCTTTTCGTAACTTTGCATCAGCTAAACGGAACGGAGCTGCGTTCTTGCGGTGGTAAATTTTTTAACTGTCAGCAAGGGGAGAAAAGACCACAAACTCCATAATAAAGAATAAGGTAAATGGAGAAATTGGATTTTTCCGAGCAGAAGATGATAACGTATTATTCTGCTCCTATATGGGGAGATTTCAACCCCGTTACAGGAAAGGTGGAGAAGAAGGTTCCTACCGAGTATCTGACGTTGAGTGAAGTGGCTGATTTGATTGCTTCTGATCGGTTTCAGGAGCTGACCACTGGTGTTCGAAACGGTCGTTTTGAGAAGAAAGATGTGCTGCCAAGTGTGGTGTTTCAAGGCAGGTTTTCGTATCAAGGCGATAGTGGATTGCGCGAGTACAGCGGATTTGGCATCGTGGATGTCGACCACCTGCAGGCGCAGGGCTTTGAGCCGGAGGTGTTGAAGCAGGAGTTTTTCGACGACAAGTTGCTGAACGTGGCACTTGCGTTTACATCGCCTCGTGGCGATGGGGTGAAACTCGTGGTGAAGGGAGCCGACGATGAGGCTGATTATCTGGAGCATCTGGTGGCCGTATGGCGCTACATTGAGTGTGTATATGGTGTTGAATGTGACAAGTCGGGTAAGAACATCAGCCGTGCTTGCTTCCTCTGCCACGATGATAATGTGTTGTTGAAGGATGTTGAACTTTTAAATGATTTTAGTCATGACAAGTAGTATTGATTTTAGGGACTGGAATCATGAGATTCCGTATGATGAGCGGTTGAGGCATATCATCGCTCAGGTAAAGGCACAGCATATTGATATCGCTCACGACCGCAACACGTGGTTGGGCATCGGTATGGACTTGTATAACCGTTATGGAGATGCAGGCGAGGGAGATGCAGGCGAGGAGTATTTCCTCGCCATCTCCGATGCGTATTCCGACCCTCAGAAGGACGACCCAGTGAAGGTGTATCGTTCGTTTGCGGGAAAGCCTTACAGCACATCTCCTGGAGTGTTGATTAATGCTGCAAAACAAGCGGGTCTCAGCATTAACCCAAGAAGTGGTGATGTGGCTCACAGCATGGCAGAAGCAGGTCGTTCTACCCCTTCTACCCCTATTACCCCTAATATTTCTGATGAGGGGATGANGACGGACGACGAGGAGGAAATGGGCGAACCGCTACCAGTATTCCCTGATGAGGTGTATGAGGATTTGCCGGAGCCACTGATGAGTGTGGCTGAGCATGGGCGCAATCCGTATGACAAGATGCTGCTGACGATGTCGGCCATTACCGCGATTTCGGCAACGATGGCTCCCAATGTCTCGTTCCGTTATCAGAAGACCTACCGACCCAACCTGCAACAGTTCAACATCGGTGGTCCGGCATCGGGAAAAGGACGGACGACACTTGTACAGCGACTTGTCGCTCCGATTCATCATGAGATGACCGAGCAGTCGCAGCTCTTGAAAGAGCAATATAAAAGCGCCTTGGCTAAGTGGAAGAAACAAGGTAAGGACCAGCAAGGCGACCCACCAAAAGAGCCACGTTTCCGCCTGCTCTGCTTCCCTGTCAACACCACTCTCCCTGCGCTCGACTGGCATATTGCCGACAACGACGGATGCGGACTGATGTTCACAGCCGACGGAGGCAACCTCATGACCGCCATCGGAAACGAATGGGGCAACTATGTCAACGACCTCTTGGCATCGGCAGAGAACGAAGGAATCAGCAGAAGCCGAAAGAGCGAGAGAGAGTTTGTGGAAGTAAAAGAAGCACGGTTTGCTGTACTCATTGCCAGCACATGGACGCAAATCAGAAAGCTGTTTGGCGACGGAACCGACGGATTGGCTTCGCGACAGGTGTTCCTCAACATGCCTACTTCCAAGCTGTGGGAAAGTCAATGGGGCGATGATGACGAAGAATCCGACGAAGAAGCATTCGACCAGATGGGAGAAAGCTACAAACAGCTCTACGACCATCTGAGACAATATGCGTCGATACGATTCATGCTCACAGCTGAACAGAAAGCCCAGTTCGACCAATTGTTCAGCCAACGGGCACAGACCTACGTAGGCATCTACGGAACGGCATTCCTACCGTCCGTCCGACGTATGGCAGTCACCGCACTGCGCATCATGTGTATCATCACCATTTTGCGACAGCTCCACGACCAAATCACACTGCCACTGCGAATCTACTGCTCCGACAGCGACTTCCAACGTGTCATGAGCATGGTCGACATTCTGCTCATACACGCAGGCTATCGCTGCAACTACTTGTCAACCATTGCATCCGTCCGAACCAAGAACCAACCCATGATGCTCG
>CACZXN010000101.1 GCA_902785075.1 uncultured Bacteroidales bacterium
CTCTAAGTATTTTATAATGTTTGAGTTGTGGGCTTTTTGAGGATATTGCCCGTCTAGGGCAGACTTCTCGATTTCCCACTACCAATTATTCCCATTCAATTGTGGCAGGTGGTTTTGAAGAAATATCGTAGCAAACGCGGTTGACACCCTTCACATGATTGATGATATCATTGCTGACTTTCGCCATGAAGTCGTAAGGCAACATGGCCCAGTCGGCAGTCATCGCATCAGTAGAAGTAACAGCTCTCAAAGCTACAGGATGCTCATAAGTACGTTCATCACCCATCACACCTACAGATCGTACTTTTGACATCAAGATAACTCCAGCTTGCCATATCTGATCATAGAGACTTACCTCAATCTCTCCATCCTTCATATCAGCAGGTACACCAGCCGCCAATACTCTGCGAGCTTCTTCTCCAGAAAGACGAATCTTATATTCACGTAGTCCACGAATAAAGATGTCATCAGCATCTTGCAAGATGCGTACTTTTTCTGGAGTGATATCACCCAAAATACGTACGGCCAATCCCGGCCCAGGGAATGGATGACGAGTGATGAGATGTTCGGGCATTCCCAAACTACGCCCTACCCTACGAACTTCATCCTTAAACAACCATTTCAGTGGTTCACACAAGCTGAGATTCATTTCTTCTGGGAGTCCACCTACATTGTGGTGGCTCTTGATGGTCTTGCCTGTGATATTCAGACTCTCTATACGGTCAGGATAGATAGTACCTTGTGCCAACCAACGAACAGCTCCCTCTTGCCCACTTTGTCGAGAAGAATTGATAATCTTTTTAGCCTGTTCATCAAATATCTCTATGAAGTCACGTCCAATAATCTTACGTTTTTGCTCAGGATCGGATACTCCTGCCAAATCAGTAAAGAATTTTTGACTGGCATCCACACCAATCACATTTAGCCCGAGACACTCATAGTCGTGCATTACATTCTGAAATTCATTTTTACGCAACATGCCATGATCAACGAAGATACACGTGAGCTGACGACCAATTGCACGATGTAGCAATACAGCTGCGACAGAAGAATCTACCCCACCCGAGAGACCAAGTATCACCTGATCATTTCCTATCTGCTGCTTAAGTTCAGAAACAGTAGCTTCTACAAACGAAGCGCTACTCCAGTCTTGCTGACTGCCACAGATGTCAACTACAAAATTGCGCAACAACTGCGTACCCTGAAGCGAATGGAACACTTCTGGATGGAACTGAACGCCCCACACCTGTTTTCCTGTCCATTGATAAGCAGCAAACTCAACAGAATCGGTAGAAGCAATCTTATGGAACGAAGGAGGAATATTTACAATTGTATCACCGTGACTCATCCAAACTTGACTATTGTCAACAAAGTCCTTGAATAGAGGATTCTCTTTTTCTATCCATTGGAGGTTTGCACGTCCATATTCGCGTGTTCCTGCAG
This sequence comes from uncultured Bacteroidales bacterium, assembly GCA_902785075.1. Taxonomy (GTDB): domain Bacteria; phylum Bacteroidota; class Bacteroidia; order Bacteroidales; family Bacteroidaceae; genus Colivivens. The sequence continues at coordinate 1,444 of CACZXN010000101.1, forward strand.
GTTTTACACTTCCACCAAACGTCTGAGCCATCAACTGAGCGCCATAACAGATGCCCAATACCGGATAACGATCGATGATAGGCATCAAGTCGAGTTTGAATGCCTTTTCGTCGTACACACTAAAAGGCGAACCGCTGAGGATGACACCAATAATTGATGGGTCATCGTATGGGAATTTGTTGTAAGGAAGAATCTCACAGAAAGTATCAAGTTCACGCACACGACGGCCAATCAACTGGGTGGTTTGCGAACCGAAGTCGAGAATAATGATTTTTTGCATTTTGCTTAATGATAATTGAATTTGGGTACAAAGTTAGAGAAAAATGTAATATTAAAAGAATGAATGAAAGAAAAAATGAAGAAATAGTAATTTGTCATTTGCTAAATTGTAAATAATTTGTATCTTTGCATCAAAATTAATACTTAACAACAAAATAACGAATTAGCCGAATAAGACAGACGTCGAACGTTGGGTTTGTTATGAAATACTTACACGATTGAAAGTAATTATTATGATTATAAAAACAAATTGTATTATGTTTCGTAAAACGCTTATTTCTACTTTAGCGCTATGCTTTATGACTACAATTGCTAGCGCACAAGACAAATTGTATTCGGATGAATTTCCGATTGGTGATGTTGTATTACTTGATGGTCCGCTGAAGCATGCGCGAGACCTGAACGTCCAAACGTTGTTGAAATACGACTGTGATCGTATGTTAGCTCCTTACCGCAAGGAAGCAGGACTCACTCCCAAGAAGCCGGCATACCCAAATTGGGATGGACTTGACGGGCATGTTGGAGGTCACTATCTTACGGCAATGGCGATGAATGCTGCTACTGGTAGCGAAGAATGTCGCCAGCGTATGGAGTACATGATTAGCGAACTGCAAGAGTGCGCTGATGCAAATGTGAAGAACCATCCAGAGTGGGGAAAAGGATATGTGGGTGGTATGCCTAACAGCGACCGTATCTGGAGCACCTTCAAACTTGGAAACTTCGGTACTTATAATGGTTCTTGGGCACCTTTCTACAACTTGCATAAGATGTATGCAGGACTTCGAGATGCATGGGTGTATTGTGGTAATGAACAGGCCAAGAAACTGTTCCTTGGATTTTGTGACTGGGCTATTGACCTCACGGCTGGTCTCTCAGATGAGCAAATGGAACGTATGCTGGGTATGGAGCATGGCGGTATGAACGAAGTACTTGCAGATGGATATGCTATCAGTGGAGATAAGAAATACCTCGATGTTGCCCGTCGTTTTTCACATCGTCGTTTGCTGTTAGCGATGTCTCAGCGTGTAGATAATCTAGATAATATGCACGCCAACACTCAGGTGCCTAAAGTAGTTGGTTTTGAACGTATCAGCGAGTTGAGTGGTGATGAGAGCTATCATAATGCAGCAAACTTCTTTTGGGATATCGTGACAGGTGAACGCTCGCTTGCTTTTGGAGGAAACAGCCGTCGTGAGCATTTCCCCAGCAGGGAGGCTTGTACAGACTTCATCAACGATATTGACGGTCCAGAGACCTGCAATACCAACAATATGCTAAAACTCACAGAGGAGATGCATCGTCGTAATCCTGAAGCACGCTATGCAGACTACTATGAGTTGGCAACCTTCAACCATATCCTCTCATCTCAGCATCCATAACATGGAGGGTATGTCTATTTCACCCCAGCTCGTCCACGCCACTATCGCAACTATTCTGCTCCAAATGAA
>CACZXN010000102.1 GCA_902785075.1 uncultured Bacteroidales bacterium
AAAGCTATTGGATGGAAAGAGTTCAAGGACTTTGATGAATTGCCAGCAGCATATCTTATCAATCCTAATTCTGCAAATAAGCCTCCTTTTAAGCTGGCAGACGGCTACGACGACTTCAAGCAGAGGATGATGGACTATTACGGGTTGAAATTGAGTTTTCCTAAGAAGATGGTAGATGAGACTGTGTTTCCCAAGGAAGACTTATTGGGTAACATGTTTGTCTTTTGCGATTTTAGAGAAACCTCTGGAGGCCCAGGATTTCTAGGAGGGCTGTTTATCCAGTTAGAAGAGGGTTGCTACGTCATCATGGACGGCCTGTCAATTCATGAGAAACCACGACCTGGATCGTTCCATTCTATTGACGAGAACACTGTTAAGCATTATAAGCCAAAATTTGATAAGATTCTGTTGAACAACTGCGGTCTGCCTTGGTTAAATATCGATCATGAACCTTCTGTTTTGAACGATCAAGAAATGATGAAACAGATAGAGGATGCTCGCAGCAAATATATCCTATACACAGAGCACAGCAAGCTGCAGAAACAAACCAATTCCGACCGTGTCTGCATCGTAAGACTTCCTTATATCGACAAAATAAGTTGTAGCCGTACAGAAGGCATACATAGCAAAAATGAAACGCTCAATAATGTTTGGAATGAGTGCAGTTTGTGCTACGGAGTGGAATTCTACAGAGCCGACCGCTACACGCCATGCAGCATGCTCTTTTTCATCGATAGCAAACGTGGCAAGAGTATCGAGCGGTATGTAGAACAGCTCAGCCGTTATATCTATTTCGACCCTAAGTTTAAGTTTTAGTGATGGTTCTAAACCTTCTGAATGGTTTTACTATCAAACATATAGAAATCAAAAGATAATTATATATGAAACGTATACTTTTATCGATAATATTTAATTGCCTTATCGTTGGTCAATTGATGGCTCAGACTCCGGATGCTACCAAACAGACGGGCAGCCACCCTTCGCTGCAAATGACCCATGTAGATTCTATGCTTGTTGGGAGAATAGCTGGTCCTGGAAGGGATTGTAAGATCCTGAATCAATCCGAAGGAACTATCACCTTTGAGGTGGATGAAGGTCTGGAAGTCATACTTGATGAGTATCCTCGTCGTCATTACCCTCCAACAGTCACGATAAGGGGAATGTTGCAAGCAATGCAAATACATGAATCGGATTTCAATGTTGTTGGGCACGGCATTCCTGACAGCATCCAGTATATGGGCGAAGATGCGTTCTATCGGACATTGGTGCGGGCATACGCCTATCATCGTCCTTTGGTACTTTCGCCTGATATGATTTGGTTGCTCATCAGCCAGAGTTTTGGCGAGTTTGTCTCTAAAAATGCAGAGCAACTCCGCTCACAGATAGTGAGTCATGAAGGACAAAAGGAGATAAAGGTTTATTCGGAGCACGAACTGTTCACCGACAAGGATGTGGATTGGGACGACATCTTCAATCAGTTTGAGCAGCAGTTAGCTGCAAACACCAAAGCCAATATTGCCAAGACCATCACAGCTGACTTTACCACAACAGGGCGCACAGAGCGGATTGCATCGCAAATTACACTGATGAGTGCCGTGAAGGAATATTTCAAATACGTAGTAGGATACACGGTTTGTGGTATTCCCAGCATCACCCTTCAAGGAACGGTAACCGACTGGGAAAAGGTGCTGAAGAAGACGCAGGCATTGGAGCAATTCGGAATGGGTTGGTGGACTAAACAACTGGAGCCTATCTTGGAAGAATTTGTGAAAGCTGCCTCAGGGCATCCCAATAGCAAATTTTGGAAAGACATCGTGATGCAGGATCGTCCCGACCGTTTGCGAGGCGGAGGATGTTCCGATGAAACTCCTACTCAGCTCGACGGGTGGTTCCTGAAGCTGTTTCCTGATGTGGAGAAGAAAACGGTACCTTTGACTGTTCCTCATAGCCAAGGGATGAAGTCGGAGCAGGTGAGAGTTCCATTCAAGTACGTCATTGAGGACCCGCAGAGAGTGGTGCTCAAGACCTACGATATGGAAATGATTGCAGGTTTCGTGGGCGTTGAGGAGGACAAGCAGACATATGCACTGACTCCTAAGATGGGATGGGTTGTACGTAGAGGGAGCGAAGAAGAGGATGCGATTGCGAAAATAACGAATATAACGAGACAGGACTACTACATACTGCCAGCAGAGGAAGTGATGCCTATCCTACAGAAAATCAAACATGCAGAATACCTCCAACTATCTTTCAAAGGCAAAGTGGAATTGCCTGACTGGATGGACGATATGCAGATAGACCACTTTACCATTTATAACGACATTACTGCAGACGAAGAGAAAGCTCTCAAAAAGCGATTCCCCAAAATGGAGATAAAAAGGGAGAAGCACTATCGAGATTCTGTTGTCAAATTCATCAAATAGAAATATTATTAATGTTTATCGGCCAAACCTGATAAACAACTGAAAATCAAGCAAGAAGCCCCCAATCACTAAAACTGACTGAATATGAAACGAATCCTTTTTCTATTGTTGCTATTGCAGGTAACTCTCCTTGCATCTGCCTATGATATCAAAGTAGATGGCTTATGCTACAACTTCACATCTGACTCCACCGTAGCTGTTACATATGTCAATTTCCCCAATAATGATGAATATGTCAAGGGTGACTTAGTCGTTCCTGCTACTATCATTTACGAGGGTAAGAAATATGCTGTCACATCGATCGGCAAAAATGCCTTTTATTTTTGCCAATTCTTGATGTCGGTCACCCTTCCATCATCCCTCATCACGATTGAAGATTATGCTTTCGACAAATGCTCAGGGCTCGTCTCGATGTGGATTCCAGAAGGGGTAAAGGAAGTTGGAGCTGCCTTTCGCGATTGTAAGCTATTATTATTAGTCATTCCCTCTACTGTCACCACTATCGATT
>CACZXN010000103.1 GCA_902785075.1 uncultured Bacteroidales bacterium
AATAGTTCTCGCGGTCGGGAGTGTCGTCACAACCCGTCAGAACCACAGATGCGGACAAGGCCAAAACCAATAACAAAATGGAGTGTATATGTTTCATAAATTACAGTTTTTAGTAAGATTGTCGATAATTAGTCGTCCACAAAGGTAATACTAATTCTTTAATACACAAGTCTTTTTGTTGAGTTTTGTTGCTTTTTCGTGTATTTTAATGGTTATTATCCTCATTATGCTAATTCGGGATTCACTCAACATCGCTTACTGCTTTACAGAGGGAAAAAAAGACGAAAACATCCAAAAAATTCATGTATGTGTTATAGAAAAACGGTCACATCCCCTCAACTTTCCACCCTCAATTTTTGGGAAATTTCGAAAAATTCACCGTTACAGTATGTTGTGTTGCTATTTTTGGACTTTTTCAACTGTCCACCCCTTTTTCTTGGTCGGTTTGAACAATCTCCGTAACTTTGCAGCGGAAAATAAAGTTTTTAGTTGATAGTTTAAAGTCAGTTTATGAGTTTAAAGTTTAAAAGTATAGAGATGAAAAAGGTAGTATTCATTCAAGTATTGTTGTGCTTCTCACTCTTTGCGATGGCTACGGGTCAGGCGGGTGACGTTATCACAATCGACGGGGAACATTGGACATTGATGGGGAAACCCATCGATAGTGATTCTATGCTTTATCATCGTCTCAAGGCATTGCTGCCCAAGGACAGGTCTATCAATACAGCCAACTGGGATGGGTACACGGCCTATTGGAGCATCAGGAACGACCGTCTGTACCTTGACCGTATCGAAGTAGAGATGTATGATAAGGAGACGAAGCGTTTGCATACGGAAAATCTCCCTGAAGCCGATATGAGGAAGGTGTTTAGCAAGTACTACCAGCAACAGCAGATTGTGGCTTCGTGGGTCAATCATGACATCAGGGTAGCAAAGGGAAAGACCCTCTATTATGTACATTCCGACTATTTCCGCAATCTGGAGTACGAGCAGATCCTGACCATCAAGCAGGGAAAGGTCACACTACGAAAAGAGTATCATAACCGTGTAGTCGTGAAGGAAGGCTTCTCGTTGGACAATATCAACCAGGAAGAAATCCGTCGCCGTTTCCCTCTCCATACCCAGGACTACCCCGAACTGGCAGGTGTGGGTCGACTCATTATCTCCATCTCGAAGATACAATTGGATGAAAAGGGTAACCTCCTTGATTGCAACGTCAAGGTGACTCACCGCGATATGAAAGGCAGCATCGAGGGGTTGGCGCAGGAGATGAAGACTATGCTCAAGCAGATCCAACCTTGGAAGACGCTCTACATAAATGGTGAATACGTTTCAACCATCTATCACGAAAGCATCACATTTGCGTATGATTTGGATTCTCCATCAGCCTTTACCGTCACCCGCGATACACTTACGATTGACAAAGAGCTACAGAATGTGAAACAATACGATTTTGAACAGCCAATGATGATTGACTGGCTTACGCGATACCATGATCGTTGGTTTTTCCTGTCTTATCGTTCCGATCATCGTCTGCATCTCTTCGCATTAGATGATCGTGGAAACTTGGTGAAAGACTTGCTCGTGCCAAAGCTGCCCTATGCATACCACGACGTAAGATGTATGTTTGTCCGTAACGATTCGCTCATATTGAAACGGAATAGCGACTTTATCGGTGATTATTTTGAATTAAGACAATACGAGGATAGTATCTCCTTCGGAAAAAAGCCTGTCCGCACTCCTGCTGACATTTACGACTACTATCTCGACACCATCAGCTGGAGCATCCGCGACAAGGTGCTGGCTGACGACCTGTATTATGAAGACGACCGCTTTCAGGTAAATAGTTACAATATCGGCGAATGGGGCATGTTCAATATGTTCAAAGATAAGCAGACAGGACTTAGACACGTATTCAGCTGTAACATAGTAGGCAACGACTCTACTCTCGATGGTATAAACAAGCAATATGAAGAGTATGCACATCGGGTTCTCAAGTTGGGCAATCGCTATTATCTCTTTGGCAAACGGGGCATATCGATGATTGAGCATCCCGAACAGGGAAAGACCTACGGAGGTGAACGTTATACGCAAATGTGTTGGAGTGGATATACAAAGCCCCATTTGTTGTCCGAGTTAGACAAATCAATGATACTCAACGCTTTCGTCTGGAATGAACAAATCTACCTGATAACCAAGTCCGACGAAGGTATTTACCTTAATTCGTACAAGGATAATAATATAGTACCTGTGATGCAGCTATGTGCAGGCGACTATCGCACCCGTGAGCGTCCTACGCAAACTGGCAACAAGGAGCAGCATCAGGCCGTAGTAACCATCTATAATGCGACTACACGAGAACCTATTTATATCGATGTTCAAGGTAACGATATCCGAATCACTTATATAAAAAATTATAGAATTAAGAGTTAAGAAAAATACTTCAACAAGGAACAGTTCAATGAAACCAATTGATAAATCGTAAATAATCAAATTATAAATAAAATTATGGAAACATTACTTAAGAAATACGGCACCCTGTGCCTAATAGCGACCTTATTGGTAGCATGTAAAGACGCCAATAGTCAGCCGCAGAAAGAGGCGGTTGACAAGGAGCAGCAGGTGCCCAGCAGTCGAGGTTGACCATGCGTGACTTATTGATGATATCGACAAACTTACTGAACAACTCAGGTCGTTTCAGCAAGTATGCATTGGCCATATCGCCCTTAGCGGTGTAATAGTTCTCGCGGTCGGGAGTGTCGTCA
>CACZXN010000104.1 GCA_902785075.1 uncultured Bacteroidales bacterium
TAGTCTTTACTACATCAGGGTGCATGCCGGCACGAGGTGGGTCGGTGATAATCACATCGGGGCGTCCGTGCTCAGCAATGAACTCGTCCGTAAGAATATCCTTCATGTCGCCAGCATAGAACAATGTGTTCTCGATGCCGTTGATCTCTGAGTTTATCTTCGCATCCTCAATGGCCTCGGGAACATACTCGATACCGATAACCTTCTTGGCTTTCTTGGCTACGAAATTAGCGATGGTGCCTGTTCCCGTGTAGAGGTCGTAAACCATCTCGTTGCCTGTCAATCCAGCAAACTCTCTTGCTACGCTATACAAATGGTAAGCTTGTTCGGTATTTGTCTGATAGAACGACTTGGGACCTACTTTGAACTTCAGGTCTTCCATCAACTCAAAGATATGATCCTCGCCCTTGAATACCAAAATCTCCTGGTCGCCAATGGTATCGTTACACTTCTGATTGTCCAGATAGAGTAGGGAAGTGATTTGTGGGAATGTGTCAGCTACGTGCTGCAACAAATCAAGTGCTTCCTTCTCACCGCCTGTCTCGTCATAATGGAACTGGATAATCACCATCCATTCTCCACTGGCACTATTGCGAATAATGACATCACGCAGCAATCCAACTTGAGCACGCAGATCGAAGAAAGAGATGCCGTGTTCTATGGCATAGTCGCGGATGTCGTTGCGAATCTGGTTGTGAAGGTCGTCCATGAGCCAGCACTTCTCAATGGGCAGAATCTTATCAAAGGCACCAGTGATATGGAAGCCGATAGCGGGCACATCTTTCAAACTCTGACTTTCGTCTTTGGGAAGGGAGGAAATTTCTTCTTTTGTCAGATAACGCTTGTTAGCGCATCCATAGTCTAACTTGTTGCGATATTCCAGAGTCTTAACAGAACCAAGAATGGTGCGGAACTCAGGGAGTTCTACCTTGCCAATACGATGCAACTGGTCGAAGACCTGTTGTTGCTTGAACTTCAACTGCTCCTCGTAGGGCAGGTTCTGCCATTTGCAACCGCCACATACACCGAAGTGCTTACACAAGGGTACGGCACGTACCTTGCTGGGCTCAACGATGCGTACCACCTCGCCCTCGGCAAAAGAGTGCTTTTTTCGACGAATCTGAATGTCGCAAACGTCACCAGGTACGCAGAAAGGTACGAATACTACAAGGTCGTTCCAGTGGAACAAACATTTTCCTTCAGCTGCTACGGCCTCAATAGTGACGTTTTCTAATAGGGGTAATGGTTTCTTACTTCTCGCCATTATAATCTTAAATCTTAATTTTCAAACCTTAAATTTCAAAGTCCAAGCATGAACGCTGAACAGTGTAAGGACGCACCTTTTCATTGGCTACGGCCACATGAGCGGGATGCTGGGCATATCCCTTCAATGCTTCTTCAGACTCAAGTGTGGAGTCAAGCATCACGTCGGCATTAGAAGATGCTAAGCGTCCGCTGATATTCACTTTGACATCAATGAGTCCGGGAACCTGGCCTACGAGGCCTTCCAATCCAGACTTGATGCCTTCTTTTACAGCCTGTTTTTCATCTTCCGACAAATCAGGGTTTAGTGTCCAAAGAATAATGTGTTTTACCATATTATATAATAGTATAAAAAATAATCGGCTGCAAAGGTACAAAAAAATATTCATTCTTGTGACATAAACAATGTTTTTTGAAATTTTTGCCCGTTTTCTTTGGTAATGTGCGAAAATTCCATTAACTTTGCACAATTCGAAAAAAGCAATAACTTATATAATATTAATCTTAAATATCAAAAACTAATGAGTCAAAAGAGAGTTTACCTCTTCGGTAATGGAAAGGCCGAAGGTAATGCAAAGATGCGTGAGGAACTCGGTGGCAAGGGTGCTAACCTTGCAGAGATGAACCACATTGGTGTTCCTGTTCCTCCAGGTTTCACAATTACTACTGACTGCTGTAATGAATACTATCAGGTTGGACAGCAGAAGATTATGGAACTGCTTAACGACGACGTGATGGCAGCAGTAAAGCATATCGAAGACTTGATGAACTGCAAGTTTGGCGATGCCAAGAACCCCTTGCTGGTATCAGTTCGTTCGGGTGCTCGTGCTTCTATGCCTGGTATGATGGATACCATCCTGAACCTCGGTCTGAACGACGAGGTTGCTGAGGGCATGGCAGCAAAGACTAACAATCCTCACTTCGTTTACGACTCTTATCGTCGTTTCGTGCAGATGTATGGTGACGTGGTGCTCGAGATGAAGCCCGTTAACAAGACCGACATCGATCCGTTCGAGGAGATTATCGAGAAGGTGAAGAAGGAGAGTGGCGTAGTGCTGGATAAGGACCTTTCTGTAGAGGACCTGAAGAAGCTCGTTGTGCTGTTCAAGAAGGCTATCAAGGAGCGCACAGGCAAGGACTTCCCCAACGATCCTATCGAGCAGTTGTGGGGCGCTATCTGCGCTGTGTTCCGTTCTTGGATGAACGAGCGCGCTATCCTCTATCGTAAGATG
>CACZXN010000105.1 GCA_902785075.1 uncultured Bacteroidales bacterium
AATGAAAATGAAATTTAGATTCGATATTATGAGAAAGATTAAGTTTTGGAGCATGTTGATGCTCATGGGTATGTTGATACCGTTAGCTGTATCATGTGGTGGTGATGACGATGGTGATGGAGGTGGCAGCACTGATGGTGATCTCATTGCAAAGGCTGTTGGTACATGGATGTGTACACAGAGTACAGATACTCAGCAAGGTCAATCGTATCAAGGTTTGATGGTTGGCAAGGAGGTCACTATTAATGCAAACGGCACTTACACCTCTACTGCATCGACCTTTGGCTATACTGGGACTTATACTGTCAGTGGCAATAAGATTACTGCTCATAGCAACAGCGGTGGAACATTCGTTATTACTGTTAGTATCAGTGGGGAGCGAATGACCTGGAATGGAACTGCCAGCAATGGTGTTTCATTCAATTATGTCTTTGAGAAAGAAGACAGCAATATGTCTCAGCAGATTCTTCCTTTCACCCAGGATCTTATTGCAGGAGATTTTCAATGGTGCGTTGAAAGTGTTACATTCCAAAGAGGGTCTAACAATTCCATATATAAAGGAAAGAGCATTAGATTCTATACGGATGGTAAGTGTGAAGGATTTCACTCAATGGAAACAGCATGGCGTATAACAGCAGGTAGAATTGAAACATACTATGCCCAAACAAATGAGCCGATGTACACATACACACTGCTTTCACAAAAAGGGAACGAACTAACTGTTAGGATTGACGGAACACTTGATGACAATCTTCAAGCAACATTAGTGTTGTCAAAAGAGAATATACCGGCAAACCAAACAGCAGAGGACAGTTATTTTGCAACAAAAGAAAACATTTTTGCATTCTGCAATGCATGTTATGCGGATTGTGCATCATTTGAAATAGCACAGTATAATCTAGAGAAGTTAAGAGTTAACAACTCTACAGTCCATAATATAACCCCCACATCAAGCGAGGTGAGGAAAGCGTGGGAACAGGCATATCTTGGAATAAGAAGAGCGAATACCATTCTGGACAATGAAAACAGTATTGCCAATGTTCTTTCAAGTTCAGAGTCTTCGGAATTAATAGCACAGATAAGGGGCATCCGTGCCTTTATCTACTATAATGTATCCATGTTGTGGGGGGACGTGCCTTTGATTAAAACTGCCAACTATGATGTCAGCACTAATATACCACAAAGTAAACAAGGAGAGGTTTTACAATTTGCAAACACAGAGATTTCTGATGTTATAGCTCGGCTTCCTGAAAGTTCTGCTACATCAGACAAATATCTCTTCACTAATAATGCTGGTCGTATGTTGAGAGCCGAACTCGAACTGACACTTGGTAACAGCTCAAAAGCATTGAGTATCATCAACCAGATAGACGCAGGGCTTTATGTTACTACTCGGTCAACATTAGATGGAGTTCCTGGTACATCAGTCATCTGGGCTTTATCTATTGCAGAAGCCAATAATATTCCCGTTTACACCTACAACCACCTCATACAATACACGAAAGAAGCATCTGGTAGCAAAGATGGGCTTGAAACGGAATGGCAGAGTGCCATGTCAAACGAGTATGGCTATTGGACTGCATTGAAAAGACTGGGTAAGGCGCAAAGTATAACTGGTTGTTACGACTACGAATTGCTTATGCCTATTCCTTATGACGAAATCATATATAACCCGATGATGACACAAAATCCAGGATATTAAATGATGGATGTTTTTGCCTTTATTCTTGGAGTGCTGGGCTTCGTTATCATTATAACTGGTATGGGAGCCGTTGGGCGCGATTTTATCTCAAAAGTCGCAAAAATTCCTGTGCCCAAGAAAGAGGATAAAGACGAGATTGAATTTTTCGATGTAGATGCATTGAAAGTTTCTGGTGGTGACTTTGTTTTCTCAGCTTATCAATATAAAGGAAAATTTGAGGCCCATGTAAGGAACGATGATATGAGACGTCATCAATGGGTCAAGGCCAAAAGTGAGCAAGAACTGAAAATGAACATCCAAAAGGTTTTTCAAGAGTGGGCAAGGAAGGAACCGAATCAAATAACTTTCTTCCTTCGCTCTATCTTCTATACTATGGGCAAACAGTCTATTACACCAGTAGATTTGAACAGGAAATTGAGATGAATAATAAAGAGAGTACATACCTATCACTTGATATTAAGACCGCTAAAAAGAACGGCCTTCCATGCCAGGTGGGTATTTCTCTTATTGAAGATGGGCATGTTGTGAGTACGACTACCTATTTGATTCAGCCTCCTGAGAATGAATACAGCGAAGGATTCTATACAACCCACATGGTCAGACCTCGAATGACAGAAGTCTCACAAAATTGGCCTGAATTCTGGGAGGAAAACCGTTGGCAATTTGATGACATTTCTATAGTTGTTCCTGCAATAGAGGTATTCCATCATTTACGTAGAGCATT